>CAIQIC010000451.1 GCA_903871765.1 uncultured Lentisphaerota bacterium | reverse complement strand
TAAGATATATTATGCGACGTAGTGCTCATGGGCAAAAGGTCGCACAAGGATGGAATCCCGTCAATACGTTTTTTTCATGTTTTGTCATTTTGTTGTTTTCAAGCGTAAACACTGTAGAATCTGACGCATGAAATGTGGATTTGCGGTGCCCAAACGGCCGGCCGGGATGGAAATCTGGAGGCGAAAACCGTGAACATGCCCCAAAAGCTGCTGACGGTTTTCTGCCTCGTCGCCCTCGTCTTCATGGGGATCCTGTGCGTTACGGCCGTGCTGGACGCCCGGTCCGGCGCTCAAGCATCCATTTTTGGGGTCTTTGGCGTGGGAGCGGTCATTCTCGGAGCCGTATACGCCGGCCTGTTCTTCGTCTTCAAGAAAGGTTGACGGCATGAAGAAGACCAACCCGACGCGCCCGTACCATACGACCGTCCGGCACGTCGGATGCCTTTTCCGCCGCCGCCTTGGAAAGTACATCCCCCTGGACGGCGATCCGGACGCCACGATCTATTTCAGGGTCCAAAAGTATGGTACGAAAAGGACCTGGTGCCTGTTCACCACGTCCCGCACCGTCGCCCTGCGCCTGGTCTCCGCCGACCGGGCCAGCCTCAACGTCGGCAACTACACCCGCTATCTGAAAAAGCTGGTGGACCGCGGCCGGCGAGCCGAAAAGGAACTCCACGCCCTGCTGCTGGGTGAGAAACGGAAATAGGATCTGCCGTATGTGCATGCCGGTCACAGGCCAGCGGCGGCGACAACGGCCCGATCTGGGGCGCATTTTTGGCTTCCACTGCGAAGTAGTCTTTATGCGAACGATGCTCGACCTGCATAAAAACTACTTCGATGTCAATATAAAATAACGATATGCTTGCGTAACCTCAAAGAAACGTTCATTTTGTGCTTGTCAAGCGGGGCTTGCCGTCCCTCCGTTTCTGCTTGGCAATGAGTTAATTTTGCGCCGTGCATACATGGAATTGAAGTCCGTTCAATAATACTGTTCGAGGTAACAAAGATGATGAAATGGATAATCTTAGGAATAAGTGGGCTTATCGCCTTCATCTACAGCATATTTGTCAGTAAATATGCGAAGAATGATTCTCCCTTTGTCAGTTGGCTGACAACACTTTTCTCAGTGGTCGTTGCCGCTTTGATCGGCATAGCCATCTTTTTCCTCCAAAACGATTTGGCAGACAAGAGTAAGCAGCGGCGGTATTTCGATTTGGTTAAAACCGAGCTCGAAGCAAACCTCCGTGACTTAACCAACCAGGACAAGAACCGCCTCACTGTAGTCCGGGGTAATTATACTAATAAAGTTCTTTATGTTGAACTACAGGACTTCTGTCTACGAACTGCCATACAATCAGGGCTCTTCAATGACGTAGACACGAAGAATCTTTATACATTGGCAAACGGGATTCATAAGCATTGCGAAAGCCAAAAGTATTTCAGAGCACTTCTTCACGAGACATCAGTGAATCCAGAAAACATAAATACAGCAGCTCGATCGGTTAATGAGTTGGAAAAGGAACTGGTTTGGCTCTTTGAAGCACTTGAAAAGGTAATGACACTCGAACCAGCGGGTCGAGCTTATCGCAGGCCCGCGGACGGCCCTGCGAACGCTCACCCGTAACGTTGGGCGAAAGCACGGCTGAGCACTCAACGCCGGGCGGGACGGGCTGGCGCGGGGCGGGCAGGGAGCGGACGGACGGGCGCCACGCGGCCGGCGCCGGCAGCAGCATGGGCCGGCTGGTCAATAGGCTCGCCTGCCACTCCCGGCCGGCGGCCTTGAAGGTAACCATCCACCCACCCCACCCCCATCATCGTCACGCTGCCGCCGATCTGGTTCTCGAGGATAAAGGGCGGTGTTCATTCGGAAGGCGCAACTTTGTCCAAGGAGCGGAATGTGTAAACATTCCGGTAGAGCACCGGAACCGTTACCGGTTCCGCTCCAGGAGAAACCATAATGCAGATCACTGGGTCAGAGCTCGGCATGGCGCCCGGGCGTCGTGGCTGCCGATTACCGCGCCCAGCCCCAGCGTGGCGAAAGCGGCCAGTAGATCATGAAGGCCGGACCCACCAGTTCCGTTAGGCGCAGCGGACCGAAGTACCGGCCGTCCAGGCTGGAAAAGGTGTTGTCGCCCATGGGCAGAAATTCGTCCGCCTGGAGCGTGCGGCCGGCGGGAGCATGGAACAGGAACGCGTCTGGGCGGTCGGGCAACCGGTAGCCGCAACCGATCTCTGGCGACCAGTCCGGCATTTGAACTTCCGGATGCGCCGCCTTGCATAGGCTCCACCGGGTCTTGAGGAAGTCCCCATCGTGTAGCAGCCGCCAGAAAGGATACGGTTGCTCGACCTTCTTTCCATCGGCGACGAGGTACGGCGGCTCCAGCGCGATCATCTCGCCCGGCAGACCCACCAGGCGCTTGATATAGAAGGAATCCGTCCGGACCCCGGGATATTTCAGTGTTTTGGTGTCGAACACGATGATGTTCCCGCGGCGCGGCGGGAAGAAATTGTACCGCACCTTGTCAACAAAAACATGATCGCCGAGCTTCAGCCGGCCGGACGCCAGGCGCTGTCCCTGTTCCACCAGGTCGCCGGGCGTGACGCAAAAATAGTTCGTCTGCACCACAATCGTCGTCTCGGAATTCTTCCGGCAGAAATTGATGGGCACCTTTACCGTGCGCCCGTTTACGTTGATCTCGGCGTCATCCTCGCTATGCAAGGCCGGACCCAACTCGAAGACGCCGGTGGCCGGCGCGCGGATTTCCACGTAGCGTTCGCCCCACAACAGGAACGACACGATGTTTAAGGGGAGATAATCCATCACCCCCCTGCCCGCCTGCGGCTGGACGGTGATGCCGTACAGGGTCGGCTGCATGGAGCCGGTGGGGATTTTGAACGGTTGGACAAAATAGGTACGCACTCCCATGGCCACGGCGCCGGCGACGACAATGATTTCCAGGTTCTCGCGCAGCCAGGAGGCCGGGCGCGGCGGCATGACGCGGTTGACCGCTTCGTTCAACGCCTCGGACACCGCGTCCACCGCCGCGGGGTCGCGCGTGGCCCAGGCCGCCGTCAGGCGTTCCTCCGCCGCCGCCAGGCGCGCCAGGTCATCGGCCGCGGCCACGTCGCCGCGCATGTGTCTGACGTGGCGCGCGGCATGCCGGAGGTGCTTGACCTGTTTGCGGTAACGGCGGTATTCGAAAAAATTCATGGTGTATCCTGGTCGGGCTTGTGGGTGGTCCGCGACAGCTAGCCGTCGGTCTTCAGCACGGCGATAAAGGCCTCCTGCGGCAGGCTGACGCTGCCGATCTGCTTCATCTTCTTCTTGCCTTCTTTTTGCTTCTCCAGCAGCTTGCGTTTGCGGGTGATGTCGCCGCCGTAGCACTTGGCGGTGACGTCCTTGCGCACGGGGCGGATGGTCTCGCGGGCGATGATCTTGCCGCCGATGGCCGCCTGGAGCGCCACGGCAAACATCTGGGGTGGCACAATCTCCTTGAGCTTGCCGCAAATCTGATGGCCGCGGAGCGAAGCCTTGTCGCGGTGGATGATGCAGGAAAAGGCCTCGACCATCTCGCCGTGGACCAGGATGTCCATGCGCACCAGGTCGGCGGGCCGGTAGCCGGCCGGCTCGTAATCCATCGAAGCGTAGCCGTGGCTGACGCTCTTGAGGCGGTCGTTGAAGTCCAGCAGGATCTCGTTGAGCGGCAACAGGCAGGTGAGCATGACACGCTTGGTGTCCAGGCTCTCGGTCTTGGTGACCGCGCCACGGCGGTCCATGACCAGGTGCAGCATGTCGCCGATGATCTCGTTCTGGCAGATGATGAAGGCGTTGATCAGCGGCTCCTCCAGGCGCTCGATCTGGCCCGGGTCGGGCAGCTTCATGGGATTGTCCACCTCGACCATCGTATCGTCGCGCCGGAAGATGCGGTAGATCACGCTGGGATAGGTGCTGATGATGTCCAGGTCGTACTCGCGCCGCAGCCGCTCCTGGATGATTTCCATGTGCAGCAGCCCGAGGAAACCGCAGCGGTAGCCAAAGCCCAGCGCCGCGGAACTTTCGGGCTGATACACGAACGAGCTGTCGTTGAGGCCGAGTTTCTCCAGGCTGGCTTTGAGGTGTTCGTAGTCATTGCCGTCCACCGGATAAATCCCGGCGAAGACCATCGGCCGGAATTCCTTGAAGCCCGGCAGCGGCTGGGCGGCCGGACGGTCCGGCTGCGTGATGGTCTCGCCAATGCGGATATCGGAGGCATCCTTGATGTTGGCCAGCAGATAGCCGGTCTCGCCGGCGCCGAGCGCCGCGACCGGCATGGGCCGCGGCATGAAGCAGCCGACTTCCTTGACCTCGTAGTCGCGGCCCGTGCCCATCAGACGGATGCGGTCGCCGGCCTTCAGGCCGCCGTCGAAAATGCGGATATACACCATGCCGCCGCGGAAGGTGTCATACTCGGAATCGAACACCAGCGCGCGGGTCGGCGCGGCCGGATCGGACCGCGGCGGCGGAATCAACCGGACGATGGCCTCCAGCACGTCGGGCACCCCCTGCCCCGTCTTGGCGCTGACCTGGAGCGCATCCCCCATCGGAATGGCCAGGATGTCCTCGATCTGCCGGGCGACCGTGACGACGTCGGCCGCCGGCATGTCGATTTTATTCAGCACCGGGATGATGTAGATGTCGTGCTCCGCGGCGAGAAAGGTGTGCGCCACGGTCTGCGCCTCGACGCCCTGCGTGGCATCCACCACCAGCAGCGCGCCTTCGCAGGCGGAGAGGCTGCGCGAGACTTCGTAGGAAAAGTCCACGTGGCCCGGCGTATCAATCAGGTTGAACTGGTACACCTCGCCGTTCCGGGCGGTGTAGTGCATGGTCACCGGGTGGGCCTTGATGGTGATGCCGCGCTCGCGTTCGAGGTCCATGTCGTCCAGCACCTGGTCGCGCTGCTCGCGCTTCGTGATCGCGCCGGTTAATTCCAGGATGCGGTCCGCCAGGGTGGATTTGCCGTGGTCAATGTGCGCGATGATACAAAAATTGCGGATGTGGGCGAGGTCGGTCATGGGCCGACCTTTCGTCCCAGCGCGTCGGCCGTTTCCCGGCGCAGGGCGGCGATTTCCGTCGCCAGGTCGGCCGCCTGGAACAGGAAGGTGCCGACGATGAAAACGTTGGCGCCGTGTTCCGCGGCCGCCACGGCCGTCGCGCGGTTGAGGCCGCCGTCAACGGATAACGCCAGGTGCGGCGCGCGACGGCGGATGTCCGCGATTTTCGGCAATACGTTGGTGATGAACGCCTGCCCGCCGCGCCCGGGATGCACGGACATGAACAGGATTTCGTCGGCGTCATCCAAAAAAGGCACGACGGCCTCCGCGGGCGTTTCCGGGTTCAACGTCAGCCCGGCCCGCACGCCCCGGGCGCGAATGGCGCGCAACACGGCGCGTACGTCGCACTGCGCCTCGACGTGGATCAGCAGAGGATCGGCGCCCGCTGCGATGAAGGCGTCCACGAAATGCTGTGGATGGGTCACCATCAGATGCGTGCTCAGCGGCAGCGCGACCACGCGCCGGGCCATGCTGACCACGGCCGGCCCCAGGCTCAGGTTCGGCACAAAATGGCCGTCCATGACGTCAATATGCAGCCCGTCCGCGCCGGCGGCGGCGGCGCGGCGGCATTCCTCCGCCAGCCGGCCGATGTCGGCGGCGAGCAGGGACGGCTGTATGGTGATCTTGGGCATCGCAGAAACCCGTTCCCATCCGGGGTAAAACGCGCTGACCCTAGCCCATGCGGCCTTGCAGGTCAAGGGCCTGCGCGCGGGATGCATGCACGCGGGATCCCTAACTGTGGGCGTTGAGCGCAACACAAGGCTTGGTCATCACGTCCTCCTCCAAATCCACACCTAACATTAAATGTTCCGGCTGGAACATCTAATGTTAGGTCAAGAAACTGAGTCGTGGGACGTGGAATGCTCGTAAAAAATTGGCTCCGTGGTTGATAGCTCAGGTAGACACAGGCCTCCTTGACCTAACACTAGACTATCCGGCCGGATAGTCTAGTGTTAGGTCCTGGGGGGGCCGGGGATGAACAGACTGGCCGGCCACCCCCTGCTTCAAGGGGCGAGAGTATTTACCGGGATGCAAAAAATCGCACCGGACTTGAAACTGAACCAAAGTTCAGTATAATATGGCCAACGCAGGAGATCGCCATGCCCCGCACACTTTTGTTGCCCGTGAAGGTGAAACTGCTGCGGGAATTTTTCCGCCGCGAGCGCCGGCTGCCCGGGTACCGGGAAATGCTCGGTCTGTTCGGCTACCGCTCGAAAAACGCCGTCTTCGGCCTGCTGCGCCGGCTGGAGCGCGCCGGCTACGTTGCGCGCAACGCCGCCGGCAAGCTGGCCCCCACCGGCAAGCTCGCCGGAACCGTCCGCCTGCTGGGTTTCGTCCAGGCGGGGTTCCCCTCCCCCGCCGAGGAGGAATTGGTGGACACGCTCAGCCTGGACGAGTTTTTGATCCGGCGGCCGGAGGCCACCTTCATGCTGACGGTGAACGGCGATTCCATGATTGAGGCCGGCATTCATCCCGGCGACATCGTGCTGGTCGAACGCGGCACCGCGCCCCGGCCCAACGACATTGTGGTGGCCCAGGTGGACGATGAATGGACGCTCAAGTACTACGCCAAGGACCGGCAGGGCGTCCGCCTCGACCCGGCCAACGCAAAATACCGCTCGATCCGGCCCAAGCGGTCGCTGACCATCGGCGGCGTCGTCCGGGCGGTCATCCGGAAATACGGGAGTTAAACACGGCAGGAGTCAGAAGTTATACATAACGATATAAGTTCCTCCGCATGCGGAGCGGAACGCGTGAGCGTTCCGGCCCTGCTTCGCCACGGCTGCGCAGGGCAGGCCGGAATCGTTACCGATTCCGCTCCGAGTACGGGTCGAACTTGTGACGCCATGTATAGCAGACAGAAGTCAGCGGTCGGGAGGCGGAAGTCATGCAGAGGCCGGTACAGCCCGTGGATCCCGGACGCCATCCGCCCATGCAACCCCTCACGCTCCATGGTTATCCCCGGGCAATCGTCCATTTCGACGGCGACGCGTTCTTCACGTCCGTCGAGCAGACGTTGCATCCGGAATGGAAGGGCCGGCCGGTGGTCACGGGCCGCGAGCGCGGGATCATCGCCTGCGCCAGCTACGCGGCCAAGGCGCTCGGCATCCAGCGCGGCGTGGCCCTGCACGAAGCCCGCCGCCGCTGCCCCGGGTTGATCATCCTGCCCAGCGACTACGAAACCTACAGTCTTTTCTCCAAGCGCATGTTCGACATCGCCCGTCGCTTCACCCCGGTCGTGGAGGAATATTCGATTGACGAAGGCTTTGCCGATCTGACCGGCCTGCGCCGCGTCTTTCACGCCTCCTACGAGGACATCGCCCGCCGGTTCCAGCAGGCAGTGGAGGCGGAACTCGACATCACGGTTTCCATCGGCCTCAGCCTGTCCCGGAGCCTGGCCAAACTCTGTTCCAAATACCGCAAACCCCGGGGGTTCACCGCCGTCCCCGGCTACCACCTCCACCTGCTGCTCGCCCGCACGCCGCTGGACAAGGTCTGGGGCTGCGGCCCGAACACGACCGCGCTGCTGGCCAAATTCGGCCTGCACACGGCGCTCGACTTCGTCAGCCGGCCGGAGGCGTGGGCCGCGCAGGTGCTCGGCAAGATCGGCCGCGACCTCTGGCAGGAACTGCATGGCCACGTCGTGCAGCCCGTTGTCACGGAGGCGAAGTCCGCGCAGTACACCGTCAGCAAGTGCAAGACCTTCTCCGCGCCCTCCGCGGACCACGACTTCGTCCTGGCCCAGTTGATCCGCAACGTCGAATCGGCCTGCATCAAGCTGCGCCGGCATCGCCTGCGCGCGCACACCCTGCTCGTCGCCCTGCGCCAAAAGGATTACCGCGAGGACGCCTGCGAAGCGCGACTCGACCGTGCCGCCGCCGCCACCCAGGAGGTGGTGCCGCTCGCCGTCCGTCTCGGCGAGCAGCTTTACCGCCCCGGCGCGGCCTACCGGTCCACATCCGTGGTCCTGGGCCGGTTAGAGGCGGACGGCGGGCGTCAATTGGAGCTCTTTGCCGATGGCGCGCGCAACGAAAAAATGGAACGCCTCGCCGCCACGGTGGATGCGGTCAACGCGCAGTTCGGCAAACACAAGGTCAGCCTCGGCACGGCGCTTCAGCTCGACCGCCACATCCGCACCGACCGCGACCACCGGCCGTGGCGGAAAACGAGCCTGCTCGCCGGCGAAACCGCCCGCCAACGCCTGAACATCCCGCGCTGGGCGGTGTCGGTGTGAGCCGGCGGTTCAGGCGCCGCGCGGGTGGGCCGCCACGGCGGCTTCCATCAGCGCCAGGGTTTCGCGGACGGACCGCTCCCACGTAAACGTTTGCGCCCAGCGGATCGCCGCCTGGCGCATCCGGTCATAGAGGGCCGGGTCGGACAGCAGCCGGTCCATGCGTTCCACCAGCGCGGCGACGTTGCCATGCGGCACGAGGAAGCCGGTCTGGCCGTCCACCACCGATTCCCGCAAGCCGGGCGAATCGCTGGCCACCACCGGCGTGCCGCAGGCGTTGGCTTCGATGGCGGACAACCCCCACCCCTCCTTGGGCGAGGTGTAGAGCAGCAGCGTCGCCCGCTGCAACAGCTCCCGTTTCTGCGCGTGCGGCACATAATTGAAAAAGGTCACATGGCCCTCCAGCCCCAGGGCCCGGGTCTGGCGCTCCAACGCGGCGCGGTAATCCCCCGTGCCCACAATTTGATATTCAATGCGGGGGAATTTTGCGCGCAAGTCGCGCACCGCCGCCAGGCCGAGCTCGATGCCCTTGTACCGCTTGAGGCGGCCGAGGTAGAGGATGACGGGGTGGTCGGAGGCCGGCTTGACGACTGGCGCGTCATAATCCGTTTGCGTCAAGCCGCTGCGAATCACCCGGATATGGCCGGGCGGCAGGCCGCGCCGGACGAGATCGTCCTGCGTGCTTTGCGACAGCACGGAAAACAGGCTGCGCGGATAGGCGCGCGGAATGAAGTGTTCGAGCGCGTACACATAGGCGCCAATCAACGGCGTAGCTTCGCGGAAGACCGTGCTGCCGAACAGATGCGGCACAATGCACAGCACCGGGACGCGCCGCTCGAACCACGGCATGAAGAACGGCAGCTTGTCAATCCCTTCGATGATGAGATCGTAGCGATTCGCCTTCAATTCCGAACGGTATACCCAGGGCACCAGCAGGTTGAAATACGGCTGGCGCCCCCGCCGCAATATACGGAGACCATCCCGCTGTTCCTCCCGCGGCGCACCGGCATAGCGATTGCACAGATAGTCCACAGCGTGCCCCTCCGCGGCGATGCGCTGGAACACCTCCCGGAGCACCAGCTCCGCTCCGCCCGCTTGCGGATGGGTGATGTCGCGATATTCAATAATCAGGATTTTCATGGGTCTTCAACTATCCCATCGCCGCGCATTTCACAACTTTTTTGCATCAGGGTTCGGGTCAGCCTTCCGCGCCATACGGCG
>CAIQIC010000450.1 GCA_903871765.1 uncultured Lentisphaerota bacterium | reverse complement strand
CTAAGGGACCTAAGGGACCTAAAAACGTCCTTTAGGTCCCTTAAAGGGGTTAACCATGGCCGAAGGCTTTATCCCGCCGCATGGGGGCTACCAAACGCTGCTATCATACCAAAAGGCCGAAATCATCTATGACGCCACCGTCTATTTTTGCGGCCGGTTTCTGAACAAACGCGACCGCACTAATGACCAGATGATCCAAGCCGCGCGCTCGGGCAAACAGAACATCGCTGAAGGCAGCCAGGCTTCCGGCACATCCAAGGAAACGGAACTCAAACTAACCAATGTCGCCCGCTCCAGCCTCGAGGAACTGCTCCTCGACTACGAAGATTACCTGCGCCACCGTCGTCTGCCCCAGTGGGATCCCGAATCACCCGAAGCCCTGGCCGTGCGCCAGGTACCGCAACGTTACCGCCAGGAGCATCGCGATCCGGCCGATCCGACGGAGCTGACGGATCTCACCGACGCCCAACGCTGGGCGCTTTATGCGCATTGGCTGGAGCATGCCGACCCGGCCATACGGGCCAACGCGACCCTCTGCCTGATCCACCAGGCAAACTACCTGCTCGATCAGCAGATCGCCGCGCTGGAGCAGCAGTTCGTCGAGGGCGGCGGCTACAGCGAGCAACTGGCCGCGGCACGAATCGCCGAGCGCGAACGCACCCGCGGCGCTGGCGCCGGCACGCCCCTCCCGGATTGTCCCTTGTGCGGCAAGCCCATGGCCCTGCGCATGGCCAAACAAGGCAAGAACGCCGGCACACAGTTCTGGGGTTGCTCCGCCTACCCGGAATGCAAAGGCGCACGGGCATTGGTGGCCTCTGATCGATCGGGCGGATCTGACCGATCCGACGGATCAAAGCAAAGAAAACCATAAGCAGCAGGCGGATTTTCGCAAGGATCAGTTAACGAACGAAAAGGAGGATGCCATGAAACGCAGGGAATTCATCAAGGCGGCGGGGCTGGCAGCGTTGGCGGGGGCGACCGGGCCTGGCGCGCAGGCGGCCGAGACGGGCGGGGCGCAGCAGTTGCTGCAACTGCGAACCTTCTCGTTCGCGAACGAGGAGAAACTCAAGCTCTTTGCCGATTTCCTCGCCCGGAGCCTGATCCCGGCGCTCAACCGCGCGGTCGTCACACCGGTCGGCGCGTTTCGGCTGCTGAAGGCCGACAATCCGAAGGCCGCCGGCGATGAACTCGTCGTCCGCCTCCTGCTGCCGTTCCCGGATGCCGGGAGCATGCTGGCGCTGCCGCGTCAACTTGCCGCCGACGAAGCCTTCGCCGCGGCCCAGCAGGCTGTGCTCGGCACGCCGATGAAGGACCCGGTATATCTGCGCTTTGAGACGCAGCTCCTGCTCGCGTTCGCCCAATGCCCCAAGGTCGAGACGCCGACCCACGCCGCCGACCGCGTCTTCCAGCTCCGCATTTACGAAAGCCACAACTGCGAGCGCGCCGCGCGCAAGGTCGCGATGTTCAACGAGGGCGGCGAGATCGCGTTGTTCCGCCGCCTCGGGATGCACCCGGTGTTCTTCGGGGCCTCCCTCGCCGGCACCCGGCTGCCCAACCTGCACTACATGCTCGGCTTCGCGAACACGGCCACGATGGAAGCCGGCTGGAAGAAATTCCTCGAGGATCCCGAGTGGCTCAAGCTCAAGGGCGACCCGAAGTATAAGGACACCGTCTCGAACATCACCAACCTCATCCTGCGTCCCCTGCCCGGCTCGCAAGTATGAGACAGCGCTGCGCGCTGCACCGGCTGTTGGTGTAATGTGTTGGAAATGAATAGACGACGGTGTAATGAACCAAACTCCACGGAAGACGGCCATCCTCCGCTATAAGGAGGATGGCCCTCCAGAAGACACGAAGACGGCCTGTTTTCACATCGGAGGGACGCGCTTTGTCGCGTCCACTATCCATTTAAGCCAACATTGGGAGATGATGACGCATAAACCATCCCGGACCCGGTTGATCATCGGTCTGTGGTTGGGCGCGGTCATCAGTGGCCTGGCCGGGGTCGGTGTGGTCGGCTCCGGGGACGCCACGCCGCGCGAGCGGCTCGCCGCCGCGGAAATCGTCCGCTACGTCTACCTGCGCACCGGCGCCCTGCCGGCCGCCGGTGCGGCGGCCGGCGAAAAGGACACGACCATCGTCCTGGCGCGCGACCCGGCCCGCCTAGGTCCGCAGCAGTTTGAAATCAAAACCCACGACCGGCGGGTCACGATCACCGGCGGCGACGATCTCGGCGTGCTGTATGGCGCGTACCGGTACTGCGAAAAACTGGGGGTGCGCTTCTACCTACATGGCGACGTGGTGCCCGATGAGCGCTTGCCGGAGCTGCCCACGGTCAACGAGACCGGCCAGCCGCTCTTCGCGTTGCGCGGCCTGAACCCGTGGGGTTCGCATCCCTTTGGCTTCGACGCATGGGGCACGGATGACTACAAGGCCATCATCGGCCAGCTCGCGAAAATGCGGATGAATTTCCTTGGCATCCATTGTTACCCGGAGGGCCATCCCTATGCCGAGCCCACCGTCTGGCTCGGGTTGCGGGAGGACTTCGATCCGCAAGGCCGGGTACAGTTCAGTTACACAACGCACTACTACAACACGCTGATCAAGGGCGTCTGGGGCGGGTATTCCCCGAAAAAGACCAGCGCCTACAGTTTCGGCGGCGCGCAGTTGTTTGCCGATGACGCGTGGGCGCCGGAGGCGCTGCGCGAGCATTGTCCGCTGCCGGCGACGCCGGAGGCCTGCAACGATGTGTTCAACCACCTGGGTGCGCAGTTCCGGGACGCGTTTGGCTGGGCGCGCGAGCTGGGCGTGAAGACGGCGATCGGCACCGAGACGCCCCTGATCATGCCCAAGGCGCTACGTGCGCGACTGCAGCAACAGGGCAAAAATCCCGACGACCCGGCGACCGTACGCGAGGTGTATGAGGGCATGTTCCGCCGGATCGCCGCCACCCATCCGCTGGATTACTTCTGGCTCTGGACGCCCGAAGACTGGACGTGGGGCGGCAACAAGCCGGCCGAGTACGCCAACACGGTCCGCGACGTAAAAATCGCCAGCGCCGCGCTGCGCGCCTCCGGCGCGTCGTTCCAACTGGCCACGTGCGGCTGGGTGCTTGGTCCGCAGCATGACCGGGCGGCCTTTGATGCCGACCTGCCCAAGGACATCCCGCTCAGCGCCATCAGCCGCGAGATCGGGAAGACCGTGGTGGATCCGGCGTTTGCCAAGGTTGCCGGGCGGGAGAAGTGGGCCATTCCATGGCTGGAAGGCGATGGCGACAACGGACTGGCCGCCCTGCAACTCTGGGCGGGCCGGATGCGCAAGGATGCCGCGGATGCGCTGTGGTATGGCTGCACCGGCCTCATGGGCCTGCATTGGCGGACCGGCATATTGGCCCCCAACGTCTCGGCCCTGGCGCAGGCGGCGTGGGACCAATCAGGCTGGAATTCTGCGCCGGTCCAAGGGCCTCCCGAGCCGGGCAATACGAAGAAAAAAATACCGCCGCGCTTTTTGCCCTGCGACGATTTTTACACCGACTGGGCCACGGCCAACTTCGGGACCGCCGCCGGCGCCGATATCGGACGAATCTTTGCGTCCGTGGACGGGTGCTTGCCGGCGAGCGTGAACGGCGATTGCCCGTCGGGCAACCTTACCGCGGATCCGACACCGTGGG
>CAIQIC010000449.1 GCA_903871765.1 uncultured Lentisphaerota bacterium | reverse complement strand
GGCCGGACGCCCAGGGCCAGCGCATCGCCAGCATCGAGGACGTGCAGGATCTGGTGGAAGTCGTGCTGGCGGAGGAGAATCATGCCGCGGTCGTGGCGGCGTACAAGCGCTACCGCAAGCTGCGCGACCTGGCGCGCGAGCACATCCGGGTGCGCGAGGGCCAGGCCGGCGCCGCCCGTGATGTGACCGACGCCAGCCTGCTGCTGGTGGAATCGGTGTCCACGGACTCGACGCTGCCGTGGGACCGCGCGCGCATCGCGCGGCAGCTCACGGACAAGATCCGGCTGCCGGCGGATGTGGCGCTGAGCGTCTCCAAGGCCGTGGAGAACCAGGTGATTGCCAGCGGCCTGCAGACCGTCAGCACGAAACTGATCCGCGAACTGGTGAACAACGAGCTCGCCGCCCGGAACCACCAGGCCGAACTGCGGGACCTGTCGCTGTACAGCGTGCCCCGCGATTATCTCGACCAGCTCATGTTCACCAAGTCCGTCGAGAACAGCAACATCGTGAACAACAATCCCGAGGCCGTGAACCTGGGGATCGCCGAGCTGATTCTGAAGCAGTGGGCCATGGACACCATCTTCTCGCCGGAGGTCAAGCACGCGCACAACACCGGCGCTCTCCACCTGCACGACCTCGGCTATCCCCACCGCGTGTATTGCTCGTCGCACTCCGTGGAATACGTGAAGAAATACGGGCTCACCGGCCTGAGCAACCTGAACACCGAGAGCAAGCCGGCGCGCAGCGCGTCGGTGCTGACCGGCCACCTCAACACGTTCCTGGCCTCCATGCAGTCCAACTACGCCGGGGCGCTGGGGCTGGCCTACCTCAACATCTTCTACGCGCCGTACCTCGAGGAGTTGGACGCCCGGCAGCTCAAGCAGGTGGCGCAGGAGCTCATCTTCAACGGCTCGCAGAACGCCTTCTCGCGCGGCGGCCAGACGCTGTTCCTGGATTTCAACATCCACAGCGGCGTGCCGGGCTACCTGCGCGACGTGCCGGCCGTGGGCCCGGGCGGGCGTTACCAGTTGCGCCGGGCGGACGGCCGCCGGCTGGCGCTGCTGGAACACCGGCGCGACGAGAAAACGCCCGGCGGCTACGCTCTGATGGAGCTGTTCGCGGTGGAGGACGGGCAGCGCCGCCTGGTGCTGCGCGAGCTCGTGGATGCGCAGAAGAACGTCGTCTATGACCGCGAGGTCCAGGCGGCGCTGGCCGGGCGCGGCGAGCAGGTGGTCACCTACGGCGATTACATCCCTGTCGCCCAGGCGTTCTGCCGCGCGCTGCTGGAGGTCTGGGAGGAGGGCGACAAGAACGGCCGCATCTTCGAGTTTCCCAAGTGCGATTTCCACATCAGCGAGGAAACGTTCGCCGATCCCGACCAGTACGCGCTGTTCCTGCGCGCCTGCGAGGTGGCCAGCCGCAACGGCTCGACGTATTTCATCTTCGACCGCGACGCGGTCACGCTCTCCGCCTGCTGCCGGCTGCGTACGACGATCCAGGACAATTATCTCCTGCGGCATCCGGAGTCGCTGCGCTTCTGCGGCTTCCAGAACGTCACCATCAACATCCCCCAGGCAGCCTACCTCGCCGCCCGCCGGAACCGGCGCGACCTCGGCGGATTGCTGGAGGAGATTGACCGCCTGATGGAACTGGCCGTGCAGGCCCACCTCCAGAAGAAGGCCAAGATCGCGGAAATGATGAGCAACCTGGGGCGGCCGCTGTGGCAGATCGGCAAGGAAGCCTGCGACGGCCGGCCCTACATCGAGCTCGACAAGTGCACCTACATCATCGGGCTCATCGGCGTCAACGACGCGGTGAAATTCCTGATCGGCAAGGAACTGCACGAGACGCCCGCGGCCATGGACATGGCCCTGCGCATCGCCGCCCACATGTACCTGCGCGCGCGCGAGTTTTCCGAGCAGTACAGGCTCAAGTTCAGCCTGGAGGAATCGCCCGCCGAAAGCGCCGCGCGCCGCCTGGCCAAGGCCGACCTGGTCTTCTTCCCGGCGGAGGCGCACGACGTGGTCAAGGGCGACAACGCGGACGTCGCCTACTACACCAACAGCGTGCACCTCTCGGCCGACGCGGACGTGCCGCTGGTCGAACGCATCCGCCTGCAAAGCCAGTTCCACAGCCTGATCGAGTCCGGCGCGATCATCCACGCCTTCGTCGGCGAGGAGCAGCCCGCGCCGCAATCCATCGCCCGGCTGGTCCACGAAACCTTTTTCCGGACGCAGGCGGCGCAGCTCACCATCTCACCGGAGTTCACCTACTGCAACGACTGCGGCCATACCATGCGCGGTCTGCACGAGCAGTGCGCCGTCTGCCACAGCGCCGACGTCGAGCAGGAAACCCGCGTGGTCGGCTACTTCAGCAAGATCAAGAACTGGAACAAGTCCAAGCGCTACGGCGAATTGCTCGCCCGCCAGCGCGGGCGCTACGGCGTGGAAACCGCCGAGGGCCTGGTCTGAACCCGGCTGCAGCGATGGAGGTCACTACGAAACACGCGAAAAGCGCGAAATAAAACGAAGCTCGATCAGATGGGAAAAAGGCATGATTTGTCCGGAATTCACCAAATAGGTGCAAGGGCGCTTGGCTGCAAGAACTCTGTTAGCCCGTTGGATTGCAGGATGCTCCCTTTCGTGTATTTCGCGTGTTTCGTAGTTAATAGAAATCTCTTAGTCTGAAAGCCGCCAAGGGTTTTGGGAGGGTATCAATGGCCAAACAGTATCGGATCCTCGTGTTCGGCAAGCCGGGCTGCGCCAAGTGCAAGCAGCTCAACCAGCGGCTCGATGAGCTGCTCGCCCAGCCGGAGTGGGCCGACTTCGAGAAATGCTACTACGACCTTGGCACGCCGGACGGCCTGGTGGCCTTTTGCCGCACCGAGTGCCTCAACCCCCAGCGCCTGCCGGCGTTGGTCGTCGCGCGCTTCAACGAAGCCACCCAAGCCTACGATTACGTGCCCAACCGCGCGCCCGGTGCGGCCGACCCGGTCTGCAAGGCCAGCCGCCTGTACCAGCATGTCGGCCTGCAGACCGACTATACCGAGGCCGGCCGGGGGCTGCTGTCGCCCCCGATGCTGACGGCGATACTGCACGAAGCCCGCGCCTGAGCGCCGTCGTTGAGCCTGAAAAGAGCAGTGATTAACCGTCTCGAAATAGTCTGGATTCTTCTGTAGCCGTCCTCCTGTGAAGGACGTTGATAGACACAGCGACAGAGCGCCGTGGCTACACAGCCCGGTGCAACCGCAACCGAAGAATATAAATTTGGAACTCAGGAAACTGAAAGTCCTCCTTCTTGGAGGAGCAGGAAAAGAGAAAATCCCCGCCGTTCCTGTTTTCCTGATTTCCAAATTGAATAATCCGATGCCGAATCTTGGTTGAAGGATATATGAACTCCGGTTCCATGGCTGCGGCGGCGCCGACCGCGGAGCCCCCGCTGGCCGACGTTTTGTCCCCAGTCGTCGCGTTCCTGAAGCAGCCGACGCTGGTGGACTACCCCGGCCACCTGGCGGTCGTGTGT
>CAIQIC010000448.1 GCA_903871765.1 uncultured Lentisphaerota bacterium | reverse complement strand
TCGTATAGACAACGCGCCGCCACCGGTTCGCTCACCGGAGCCGCAACAAAAACCATTTTCCGGCCGACCCTGTTTTCAGTCTTCACCAGGAGATTGCTGATGGTCGGCCGCGCCTGCTTAAAGAACGACATACGCAACCGGGCATCAACAGCCGGATCCGCCTGCCCCGGGATGACGTCCCCCGCCATCGCAATACTGAACAATGCCGTCAGAACCAACATGAGAATCGATGCCTTTTTTCTCATAGGGACAATCTCCGCAAACGGGGAAGGCGGCTTAAGTGGCCACGTCTGCTATGCAGCCCCGTGTTGCTGCGGGTGGAATACGGTCGTCTGCTGATGTTTCATCAGCAGGTAAAATAATGGTGGGGGCCACTGCTTCGTATGAGGTCATGTGGCCAACGGCGTCGTTTTCAGTCGTTGCCGCGCCGGGCTGAGAGTGCATGTCAACCTTTGTTTATGCTGGTTTTGAGAGGTCCGCGGCGGGCGTTAGACTGGTGGAGGGTAGGAGACTTGAACTCCCGACCTCCTGAATGCCATTCAGGCGCTCTACCAACTGAGCTAACCCCCCAGCGCGGCGGGAAACATAGCCGGTTTGCGCGCGGTGTGTCAAGGCTGCGGCCGCGGTTCAGCGCAGTTCCGCCAGCACGATGTCCGCGGCGCGGGCGGCGGCGCCAGGCAGGCCGAGCCGGACGGCCACCTCCCGCAGGCCGGCGAGCTGGGCCGCGCGCTCCGGCGTGTCGCCCAGCAGCGGCGCCAGGGCCGCGGCCAGCGCGGCCGGTGTCGCGGCCCGCTGAATGTATTCCGGGCAGACGGTCCGGCCGGCGATCAGGTTGACCATGCCGATGTGCGCGACGCGGATGAGCAGGCGCCCGAAGAAATATGTCAGCGGCGAGGTCTTGTACACGACCAGCATCGGACAGCCCATGAGCGCCGTCTCCAGCGTCGCGGTGCCGGAGGCGACGAGCGCGGCGCGGGCCTGGCGCAGCACCGCGCGTGTCGCGCCCACCACCAGCTCGCAGTGCGCCGGGCCGCCGGTCAGCGCCGCGAGCCGGCGCCGCACCAGCGCGGCGACGTCGGCGGACGGCGCGGCGATGAGGAAGCCGGCGCCGGGCACGGCGCGCTCGAGCCGCGCGGCGGCGGCCCAGAGCACCGGGAGAATGCGGTCCACTTCCTGCCGGCGGCTGCCGGGCAGCAAGGCGATGTGGACGGCGCCTGGCCAGGGCAGGGCCTGGACCGTCGCCGCGCGCGCCGCCTGCGCGGCGTCCACCAGCGGATGGCCCACGAAGTCAACCCGCAGCCCGGTGCCGGCAAACACCTGCGGCTCGAAGGGGAAGATCGCGATCAGCCGGTTGACCAGGCGCGCCATGTGCGGAATGCGCGCGCGGTGCCAGGCCCAGACCTGCGGGCAGATGTAATACAGCACCTTGATGTCCAGCTTCCGCATTTCCGCCGCAAAGCGCAGGTTGAAACCGGGATAATCCACCAGCAGCACCGCGTCCGGACGGCGCTCCCGGGCGCGGGCCACCAGGTCGGCGAACACGCGGCGAAAAAAGCCATAGCGCCGCAGCACCTCGCCGAGCCCCATCACGGCCATCGCGTGGGTGTCGTAGAGGATCTCCATGCCGGCGGCGCGCAGTTCGTCGCCGCCGATGCCCCAGAACTGCAGGCCGGGCTCGCGCGCGTGCGCGGCGCGGACCAGCTCGGCGGCGCGCTGATCGCCGGAGACTTCGCCGGCGATCACGAGCACGGAACGGGTCACGAAGCGCCCTCCCGGAGGCGTTGGATGATGGCCACGGCCAGCTTCAACGCCTCCGCGGCCTGGTCGCCGGACACCAGCGGCTGGTTGCGTCCGGCCACGCACCGGACGAACGACCGCAACTCGTTCGCCAGCGGCTCGCCCTTTTCGAGCGGCACCTTGTCGCGCGTGATGCGCATCCCCTCCTTGCGGTAGATCAGCCCCTCCTGCGCCTGATAGTCCAGCGAGACGTAGCTGTCCGGCAGGAAGACGCGGATCTTGCGCATCTTCTCCGGGCTGATCCGGCTGGCGGTGACGTTCGCCACGCAGCCGTTGGCGAACACCAGCCGCACGTTGGCAATGTCCTCGCTGGGGCTGAGCACCGGAATGCCGACGGCGTGAATGGCGGTTACCGGCGACCCGACGAGGTGCAGGATGACCTCGAGGTCATGGATCATCAGGTCCAGCACGACGCTGACCTCCGTGCCGCGCGGCGCCGCGCCGTCGCGCGGGGGCGGATAGGATGCCAGCCGGTGCGCTTCGATGAACTTGGGCGGCTTGTTGATGCTGTCGAGGTAGCCCAACACCGGGTTGAAGCGCTCCACGTGGCCGATCTGCAGGATGCACCCGTGCTCGCGGGCCAGCCGCACCAGCTCTTCGGCCTCGGCCGTGGTGGCGGCAATGGGCTTTTCCACCAGCAGGTGCCGGCCGCGCTCCAGCAGGATGCCGGCGACCGCGCGGTGCTTGTCCGTGGGGACGACGACACTGAGCGCCTCGGCGGCGGCGGCCAGATTTTCCAGGGAGGGGAAGCTGCGGGTGCGGTATTTCCGGGCGATCGCCTCCGCGCGGTCCGCATCCACGTCATACACGCCCACCAGCTCGGCCTCCGGCAGCTCGGAATAGATCCGGGCGTGATACTGCCCGAGCTGCCCCACGCCGATGACGCCGACTTTGATGGTGTTGTCGTTCATGATAGCAACCTCGGCTAAAAAAATCCGAATATCGATATTCGAATTTCGGATTTATTTCTACTCGTCGGTCTCCATTGCCACCAGCGCCAGGCCCTGCCGGTCGGCCTGCGCCACCAGCGCCGCGCGATCCAGCAGGATGGCGCGGCGCGCCTCGACAGCCAGCACCGCGGCCCGGATCTTCCGCAGCAGTTTGAGGGTGTGCTCCCCGACGACCGGGATGTCGAAGCGCATGTCGTGTCCGCGCTTGGCGACCTTGACGACGACGCAGCCCGGCCCGCCCAGCCCGCCGGCCCGTCGGATGGTTTCGTCCGTGCCCTCGAACGCCTCGACGGCCAGGATCGTGCCCTGCTTGACGACCACGGTCTGCCCGATATCCAGGCCGCTGGTCAGCTTGGCCGCCTGCCGGCCCAGTGCAATGTCGGCGCTTTCCGCCGCGGTGGGCGCGCGGGCGCCGAGCACGCCGGGTCCCGGCATATGCTCCTCCATGAACAGGCTGGCCGGCTTGAGTTCGATGCCGAGTTTCCGCAGTTCCTCGCCAAACGCCCCGAAGATGGTTTCGGCGTTGCGCTCGCGCAGCCGACTGAGCAGGGCGACGAGTTCGCGGTCCATGCGCATGCGAAAGAGGTTGGTCGGCGTGATCTGGCCGGCCATGACCACGTCCCGGACGCCACTTTCCTTGAGCGCGGCCAGCGCCGCGCCAAGTTGGCCCATGTTGATCCAGGCCACGCGGTCCACGAGCCGCGCCATGGCCCGATCGGTTTCGCCCTTGAACGCCAGGGCGAACAGGTGCTGGACGCCCTGCCGGCGCGCCGACGCGGCGAGCAGCAGGGGATAAACACCCCGGCCGGCGATAATGCCCAGTGCCGCGGGAACGGGTTCCTTCATAGCGCGCCTACTTCGGCGGATGAGCATGCCGGATTCGGGCCTGTTTGTAAAACAGAACCGCGAGCAGCGGCGGCAGGCACCAGGCGCATTCCACGATCAAGGTCCAGACATTGTGCCAGCAGAAGAACTGCCCGAAATCCGCCTTTTGCAGGTGCAGAAAGAGGACGTGGGGCGAAATGTAAAACTGGTCATTGATCGGCCAGAGGGCCATGAGGCCATAGGGCGGGCGCAGATCCTCGGTCACCCAGTCGGTCGCCAGATGACTGAGGGCGATCAGCGTAAAGGCGGCCAGGGCCGGCAGGCCGGGTTTGCCGGCACCGGGGCAATCCGGTCCGCCCGCCGGCGCCTGCCGTCCGATCAGCCACAGCGCCAGCGCGGCGAGCAGCGACCAGCCGAGCGTGTGCGTGTACCAGCGATGGACGGCATTCAACGAACCCATGCACAGGCCCGGGAGGTAGTCCACATCCGGCCCATTGGCCGCGATCACCGCCAGGCACAGCGGCCACCGGCTCTGCCAGAGTGCGGCGCGCAGCGACGCGCTGCGGTCATGCGGAACCAACCAGGCCGCGCCGAGCGCGAAACCGATCAAGCTATGAGCAACCGGCGATGGCATAAGCAAACTCCTACCTCAAACCGTCAGCTCCGGCGCCAGCCGGTCGAAGACCAGGCGCATAAGCGGCTCCAGATGGACGATGTCCGCGCGGTTGTAATCCAGCAGCGTGTCCAGCGCCGCCGGATCACCCGCCTGGTAGTTGTACCACAGCCGGACGGCGTCCCAGCCGTCGAGTCCGCGCAGGTGCGCGTTGCGCTCCAGGCCGACCAGTTCCTCGATGCGCTTGAGCCCGCCGCGAAAGCCCAGCAGTTGGAGCGGGGTGCGCAGGTCAATATGGATGTGGTTGAAAAAATTGGAGGGGAACCGCGCGCGGATCAGCGGCATGTCGAAGGCCGCGCCGTTGTAGGTGACGATCAGCGGATGGCTCTCGATCAGCTCGCGCGCCGCGTCGAGATTTTGGTCGGCGACGAACGAATGCACCGTGCGGCCGTCGTAGCAGCCGATCACGGTGATGGCGTCACTGCCGTTGAGCCCGGTGGTCTCGATGTCCACGTACAGCGCCTGGGCGCCGAGGTCGCCGAAGGCGCGCCACTTGTGCCGGCCCGGCAGGGCGGCATCGAACCAGGCCCAGTCGCCACGCGCCCAGCGGCGCAGCGATTCCTCCGCCGCGCGCCGGGCCCGGTCGCCGCGCGGGCCGCGGAGCACGTCCGCGCCGCGGTCCTGCAGGTCCGCCCACGAACGCACGCCGGCCTGCCACAGCCGCCGCTCCGTGGCCGCCCCGACGCCCGGCAGATGCAAAAAGGTTCGTTGCAGCACGGCGGTAGTTTACAGCGTCGCGCGGGAAAAACTACGCCATAAATTGAACGTGGCCCGGGAGTCCATAATTCTCCACGCGGTGCGTGGACAATGTTCTACCCATCTTCAACCAATTACCGATGCAATGCGTCGGGAATTAAATTGCCAACCAATTCGCCACGCACTGCATGGCGAATGTTGGAACCCATTGCGGGCAAACGCGATGCAGATTGGCTACGCAGTGCGTAGCCAATCTCCTTTGCCAATTTCGCATGCACCGTGCTCGATTTACCCGAATCCAACGACCTTCCTTATAAGGTCGTGAAAAGGCCTTCATGACAACTTGAGTTCTTCGTCGGATTTTCGGATGGCCAGCTTTTTCGTTTTCCGAATCGTCCGCTCCTCGATCACGCCTTCTTTCAACAGCAATTTAACCCAGTCCTGCAGTTGCGTCTTGCGAACCTTGAGGATTTTGACCAGTTCATCCATTTTTCTCGGTTTGCCCAAGGCCTTCAGCATGAGTGGTTTTACAGCATCATATACGGACGCAGGCAAGACGGTGGCTGTTTCGTGCACGGTCATTCTGGTTGCGACTGCCTCGACAGCGGACTCCGGATATGTCGCCGGCGCGCTCTCGATTATAGGCAGTGCATCTGCCGCAACGACCGCATCTTTCGTGGGCGCTGACGGAGCTTCCACACGGGTTGCAGTGGTCAGGGCGTCTTTGAGATTCGATGTGAGGGCGTCCGCCGTAAAGGGTATCGCGCCCTTGTGCAGCAGCTCGGAATTCCCTCGCGGAACGCCCGCGCCGGTTCTGACGAAAACGGGGCGGCCACCCTCGCGCTGCAATTAGATCGGAAGAGCGTCGTGTAG
>CAIQIC010000447.1 GCA_903871765.1 uncultured Lentisphaerota bacterium | reverse complement strand
CCCCGGGCTGGCGCCGCCCGCCGGCCACCCGCCTGGCGACGACGCGGGCCGCGCCGCGCCCAGCCCGGCCCCCGCGGGCGCCGCCGCACCCTGGTCTTGGTGCCGAGTGCTGGGGCAGGTGGGCGGGCTGTACGTGGTGTTGGAAACCGAGGATGGCCTGGTGCTGATGGATCCGCACGCCGCGCATGAACGCGTGCTGTACGAGCAATTCATGCGGCAGGTGCTGGCGCACCAGGTGCGCAGCCAGGGCCTGTTGGCGCCGGAAAGCGTGGAATTGCTGCCGCGCGAGATGGAGGCGATCGGCGCACACCGCGACAAGCTGCGGCAGATGGGCTTCGGCCTCGCGGAGTTCGGCGGCACGGCGTTCATCGTGGATGCCCTCCCGGCCTGCCTCGGCAATGTCTCCGCGCGCTCGGTGCTGACGGCCGTGGCGGCAACCCTGCAGCAGGGCGGCGTGCGCGGCGGCACGGAGCGCTGGGCGGAGGATAGCGTGGCGCAGGCGGCGTGCAAAGCGGCCGTCAAGGCGCGGGATACGCTGCGGCTGGAGGAAATCGAAAAGCTCGTCGTCGCACTCGCCGGCACGGAAATGCCCTACACCTGCCCCCATGGCCGGCCGACGATCATCTTCATGAGCTTTGACGAACTCAACCGGAAATTCGGTCGGGCGTGACGGCGTCGTGTTCGTACCGCGCCAGGTCTTCGCGAAAACTCGCGTACGCCTGGCGATAGCGGGTCTGCCCCTCGCCGGGCAAGCCTTGGAAATTGCTCTGATGCAGGGCGTAATACGGCGCATGGGCCAGTTGCAGCAGGTGGCAGACGCCCTCCAGGATGTCTTCGGCGCGCCGCTGGTAATGCCCCGGCAGCAATTGCAGTTGTTCCGGCTGGGTTTTTAAGAACTGGCCCAGAAAACACTCATCTTCGGCAAAATGCCCCTGCTGACGCATCATGGCCAGCAGCGATTCCACCTGATGGGCCATCAATTGTAAAAAGCGGAGAAAATCCTTTTCGGGCGCCGTGGCCTGGGGCGCACGGCAGGCGAAGCGGGCATGCGCCATGGCGGTCTTCAGCAGCGCGAGCACCTGCTCCGTTTTCCGCAGCCGGCTGTGCATGTCCACCCCCTGCAGCGGCAGATTCAGCAATTCCCCGGCACGCTCATAATAAGCATCCCGCCGCGCCAGATGCACCGGCCGGTTCACATGCAGATGAAACTGTCGTTGAACGAGTTCCATGGACAAGGATAAAATAGCAGATTCGGCGCTATCTGACAACCAATTCCGGCTATAAAAGGGGACTTAGGCGATTGTGAAGATTAGAGCTTGACATGTCCCCACGGGGGCGTGTATTCTTTACCTGTTTTGGTTGAGGACTTTATGTTTTAGGCTGTCGGCCTTTCGACGGCGGGTGGGTGTTTATGAATTATGTGACATGGGGCATTCTGATGGCCTGCGGGAAAACCGAGCAAATGGCTGCGGGGGTGGATGTGCCTTTCCTGGATTTGGGAGGCAAGCCGGTGCTGACATATGCTCTGCAGGCTTTTGAGCAATGCCCGGACATTGCGGGCGTGGTGGTGGCCGCCGATAAGGAACGATCTGATCGCGTGCGGGGCATCGCACAGATGTTCGGCCTGGCCAAGGTGCGCCACATCGTGGGCGGTACCAGCCAGCACCTCACGACGGTGCAGGCGGCCTTGAAGATGCTGGGCGAAGACGTCAATCTGGTGACGATCCACAGCGCGTCGCGCCCGTGCGTGACGGCCGCGTCCATTTCCGAAACCATCAAATTGGCCCGCAAGGAAGGCGCGGCCGCCGTGGGTTCCCCCATCCAGGATCCGATCAAGAAGATTGACAAGCGCGGCATGATCCGGGGCGACTTGACCGCGGAACCGCTTTGGACGCTGCAGACGCCGCAGACGTTCCGCCTTGATGTGCTGCGGAAAGCGTACGCGGCGGCCGCCAAGCAGCGCAAGACGGTCCAGGACAGCACCGAAGCCCTCGCGCTGATCGGGCAGGACGTCCGGCTCGTTGATCCCAAGCGGCCGAATTTTCGTATTCGCACGCCGGATGATCTCATGATCGCCGTGGCGTTGTTATTCTGACGCCGCCGGCCGGCGGATGCTGTCGGTGCTGTGCGCGCGGGCGATCACCCAACGGCTTTCCTCCCGGATCCAGGCCACCTCGTAGACCCGGAGCAATTGGCTGGTTTCACTGCCCTCTTGCACCACCACCTCCACCGCCAGGCGCATCAGCGCTTCCATCCGCGGCTTCGTCCACGTGAGCTCCCGGTCCAGCACCCGGACGCGAATGGATTCGGCGGCCAGGAGCGCCTGGCCGGCCACGGCGGTCAATTCTTCGCGGGTCTGGATGGCGGGCAGCGGGTCGCCGGGCTGCAGCACTGGCTGCTGCGCAAAGAAGTCCCGGATGCGCCGCACCCGCAGCGCGATGGCCAGGGGATTTTTTTCGCCGGCCGGCTTGTTGAGCGTCGCTATCAGGCGGACGCTCTGCCGGCGGATGGCCCAGGCGTCGAAATCCACCGTCGCCAGCACGACTGCGGCTCCGATCAGGCCGAGCAAGACGGCGCCGACGAGTACGGGGGTGGAAAGCCGGATCGTCATCAGCGCAACAAGCCTCCCACGATGTCGGCGCGGGCGACGGTGCCCGCCTTGTGCTGCGCCAGCGGCAGGGCGCGGTGATCGCCCGCCACAAAATATTCGTCCGGGGCCAGCGCGACCTCCGGCAGGGTCCAGTCGCCATGCTCGCGCAGGTACGGTTCATCCAGATCCCGGCCAGCGATCCGCAGTTGCCCCTGGACGAAGGCGATCCGTTCGCCCGGCAGGGCCAGTACCCGCTTGAGGTAAAACACGCGGCGGCCGGCCAGCCGGATGACCACGAGCTCGCCGCGCCGGGGTTCGCGCCAGCGGTATTGCAGCAGGTTGGCCAAATGCCAGGACCCATCGCGGATCGTGGGCTGCATGCTGATGCCTTCCACGCGCATCGGCAGGCACACGCAGCGCAGCAACAGCCAGCAACCCGCGGCCAACAAACCCGCGCGCACGGCGGTGCGGAGCGGCCGCCGTCCCCAGAGCAGTTGTTGCCAGCGCGGGGGCATGAGCTACGGTGGCATGGTGCCGCGCCGCCGCATCTTTGTCGAGTCGAATGGCAGGCTGCGCGGCCCGGCCGTTTTCCCTCGTTTCAAACCCTGTACCGGTGTAAGCTGAATGATCGGTGCCGGGAGGCAGGCCATGGACATGCTTAACCAGAATGCGCCGGGCCAGCGGCGGCTCACCGCCCGCTTCGAGGGTCGCGTGCAGGGCGTCGGCTTCCGCTACACAGCGGTCGCCTGCGCCGCGGCGGCGGGCGTCACCGGGTATGTCAGCAACCTGCCGGATGGCGATGTCGAACTGGTCGCCGAGGGTCCCGAGGAGCAACTCCGCGACCTGCTGGCGCGGATTCAGCGCTCCTATCTTGACCGCTTCATCCTGCGCGTGCACCAACAGTGGTCGCCGGCCACCGGGGCCTTCGTCGCTTTCACCGTGCAGTAGCCGGCCTTGGGCGCGGACGCCGGCGCACCGTTGTCCTCGGGGAGCGACTTGGGCTGATGACCTTCCCGGTGAATACCCCGCGTTGTTCCATGCGGATGGAACGGAATGTCGTCACTCCCTACGCCCAATGTCGCCCAACAATCCTGTCGCCAAAAAATTCTTGCCCTTTCCGACCCTCACATTCTACTATCCGGCCAGATAGTGAAATGTGAGGGTCATGAATGAAGGCGACTTGGTTCCATCATCCGCAGTATTGCCCACGGGTGCTGGCGCGGCGTGTGACCGACGAGCTGTTGGATCTGTTGTTTCTGCTCGGTCGGGCCACCGCCGCGCGGGGGCGTTATTACCCGCTATATCGCGGTTTCAAGTCCAGCACCTATTACATGGCCGCCCAGCGCCTGCGCCGGCAGGGCTTGGTGGTGTCGTCCACTCGGGCCAGAGACGCTCCGCATCTCCGGTTGGAGCCCGAGGGCCTGCAACAGGTGTCAGCAGCTCTGCATCCGGATCGTTTTTGGCGCCGGCCGTGGTTGGGGCGCTGGTATGTGCTGGTGTATGATATT
Organism: uncultured Lentisphaerota bacterium; assembly: GCA_903871765.1. Taxonomy (GTDB): domain Bacteria; phylum Verrucomicrobiota; class Kiritimatiellia; order CAIQIC01; family CAIQIC01; genus CAIQIC01. Next base: position 517 of record CAIQIC010000447.1, on the reverse strand, counting down.
CCGGAAAGCCAATGCACGTACCGCCAGATACTCCGGGTCCACCTTAAACGGTTGCGCATGGGAAATTTACAGGGCAGCGTATGGCTCTCCGCGCGGGATGTCCGGCCCGACTTCGATGACTTGACCCGCGTAGCGGACCTGAGTGCTTATGCCTTTCTATTTGAGGCGCACACCGTGCTGGGACAAACGGGCAAGACGCTAGCCGCTGCCGCTTGGGATTTTCAACAGTTGTATAGAACGCAGGCGTGGTTGTTGGAGACATTGATCGCCGCCCGTCAGAAGCTGGCGGGCGGTACCTGGACGACCGACCAGTTGCTTGCCCTGTTGCGCGAGCAACAATCCGCCTACTTGACCGTCATGGACGCCGACCCGCTCTTGCCGGCGGCTTTGTGGCCCGACGGGTACCTGGGACCGCAGGTCTATCAAGCCCATCAAGAGCTGGTCCACGCGATCGTCCAGCACCTGTAATGGTGGCGGCTACCCTCACAATAGACTATCCGGCCGGATAGTCTATTGT
>CAIQIC010000446.1 GCA_903871765.1 uncultured Lentisphaerota bacterium | reverse complement strand
GCTCAACGGCCGGCCGGTCGCGACCGCCACCACCGCGGACTTCAAGAAATTCCTGACGCACCTGGCCGTGGCCCACGACGTGGCGGTCAGCACCCAGCGGCTGGCGCTGAACGCGCTGGTCTTCTTCTTCCGCGAGGTACTCGGCCGCGAACCGGGGGACCTGACCGGCTTCAAAGTGTCGCGGCGGCCCGCGCGCGTGCCGACCGTGCTGACGCCGGGCGAGTGCCGCCGGCTGTTTGCGCAGTTGCACGGCACCGCGCAACTGATGGCGCAATTGATGTACGGCGCGGGCCTGCGGCTGATGGAATTGCTCCGGCTGCGCGTGCAGGATCTTGACCTCGAGCGGGGGATCGTCACGGTCCGCGCGGGCAAAGGGGACAAGGATCGCGTGACGGTGCTGCCCGAGGCGCTGAAGCTGCCGCTGGCGCAGCACCTGGAGCGCCTGCGCCGGCTGTTCGACGCCGACCGGGCGGAGGGCGTGGCCGGCGTCTGGCTGCCGCCGCCGGTCGAGCACAAAATTCCGAAGGCGGGCATGTCCTGGATCTGGCAGTGGCTCTTCCCCTCGCGGCAACTGGCGGTGGATCCGCGGTCGGGCGTGACGCGGCGGCACCACGTGCGCGATGGCGCATTCCAGATGGCTATCCGCAAGGCGGCCGCGGCGGCGGGGATTGCCAAACGCGTGACGCCGCACACGCTGCGGCACAGCTTCGCGACGCATCTGCTGCAGTCCGGGCACGACATCCGCACCGTGCAGGAATTGCTGGGCCACGCCGACGTCGAGACAACCATGATCTACACCCATGTGCTCAATCGGCCGGGAGTGAGCGTGAAGAGTCCGCTGGATGGTTGACACCGGTTAGTTGAAATCCACGATAAAAACATCCGGCTGGCAATAGATGCGGTACGGGAGGCGCGTGGTGCCGATGCCGGCGGTGACGAACAGGTGCGTGCCGCGCACGAGGAAGTGGCCGTGCGGAAACAGCCGGCCGTAGCGCGAGGGCACCATCAGCGCTCCCAACACCGGCAGTTGTAGCTGGCCGGCGTGGTAATGGCCGGCGAAGACGGCCCAGGCCCCGGCTCGATTCAGCCGAAAAATGTTGTCGGCGGTGTGGCTGAGCGCCAGCACGAGGTCCTGGCCGGCCGCGCCCGACGCCGGTTCGGGCGACTGCCAGCGGTCCGCGCCCCAGGGATCCTCGCAGCCCCACAGCGTGATGGCCGGCCCGCCGCGGGCCGCCAGCGCGGGCGCGGCGCCGTCCGCCGGATGCGTTGCGCGGGGGACGCCATCCTCCGGCGGAAGTTCCAGCCGCCGGCATCCGTTGCCGATGACGTCCACGCCGGCCTGCCGCAGCGCCGCGGACACCCGCGGGCCGTCGGCCCAGTAGTCATGGTTGCCGAGAATGGCGAAGGCGCCCAGCCGGCTGCGCAGGCCGCCGAGCAGGGCCGGCAACTGATCCGCAAACTCCGGCTCGCATACGAAATCGCCGGTCAGAAAAATCAGGTCGGGCCGTTCCGCCATCACCCGCGCGACCGCCTCGGCATAGTAGGCCATCGGCAAGCGGCCGTTGAGGTGCAGATCGCTCAGCAGCGCGACGCGCAGGCGCCCGCCGCGCCAGGCGGATGGCCGGGCGACCTCATACCGCCACAAGGCGAGCGTGGTGGTCCGCAGCGGGCGATGCAGCGCCACGACGGTGTTGCTGCGCGCCACCGGCGGCGCACCCCGCATCCGCCGGCGCAGCACGAGCCGCCGGATTTCGCCCAGCAGGGCCAGAGCCAGCATCGCCACGGGGATGGCCACCTGCGGTGAACATCCGGTGCGAAAGCCGTGCAGCAGCGCGCCGGCGATCAGGGCGGCGAAGGCCAGCAGAGCCAGCGGAAACTTGATCGCGTGGTCCTTGCGCATCAACACCCAGCGGTTGAGCAGGAAGAAAAACAATCCCACCCCCGCCGCGCCCCACAGCGCCGCCGCTGCTAGATTTGCGATACTCATGGAGACTTCGCTTAGGAAGAAGTCGGGCGCCAGAAGTCAGAAAACAGGGGGCAGAAGACAGAGGGCAGGAGTCAGGATTCCGAAGTCGGAAAAGGAGGAGGAATGTATCTTGCCGGCCGAATTCATAAATCTCATCGCCGCGCCCATATTCCGGCTGCTGACCACTGACTAATGACTACTGACCACTGACTGTCATCCGGCGTTCACTGCAACAACCGGCTCAGCGCCGCGCCATCCAGCGTGCCGTAGCCGTACACGGCGTCCTTGCCCGGCGCGCCGGCGTCGGTGACGGCCGCGAGCAAAGCGCTCTGCGCGGCGGCGGCGGTAGCGGTCGGGTGTTTGGCCAGGTAGAGTGCCAGCGCATGCGCGACATAAGCGCTGGCAATGGAGGTGCCCACATAGGTGCCGGGAGGTCCCTGGTAGCCGACCGGAAAATTCGCCACGCCCGGCGCCGTCAGCGCGACAAAATCGCCGCTATTGGATTGGTCCCACAACTGGCCGTCCGTCCCGAGCGCGCCGATGGCGAGTACGCCGGAATACGCCGCCGGATAAATCGGTTGCTGATTCGGCACATTGCCGGCGGCGGCGACCACCACGGCGTCCTTGGATTGCGCGTAGGCCACGGCCGCCGCCAGAAACTCGCTGGACGTGTCCGTCCCCCAGCTCATGTTGAGCACGCGCGCCCCCTGGCTCAGCGCATAGTTGATGCCGAGCATGAGATCATAGTTCGAAGTCAGGCCCTGGTCGTCAAATACACGGACGGCTATGAGCGGCGTGCCGGCGGCCTCCGCGGTCGAGAGCGGGGATACCGCGCCGGTGGCAATCATCGCCATCTGCGTGCCATGGCCGACCGCGTCCGTCAGCGGCTGGTCGGGCTGGGTGGCATCGAGCTGCGCGCGCACGGCGTTGCCCAGCGCCGCCGACGGCGACAAACCGGAATCCAGCACTGCCACCGCCGGCGCGCCGGCCGGGACCGCCGGTATCATGCTGTTGTCCGGCAGGACGCCGGGGGCGGGCAGCGGGAAGGCGGGAAACACGCCGGTCACATAATTGGGTTCCGCGCCGGCGATCAGCGGATTTTTTGCCAGTTGCGCGACCATGTCCGGCACCGAGGTGTCCGGCGCGAAACGGATCTGATAGACGCCCAACGCGGGGACGCTGCCGACGATCGTGCCGCCCAGTTTTTGCAACAGCCGCAGCGCGTCCGCACGTTGGGTGCCGGGCCGGAAGCCCAACAGCACTTCGTCCTTTACATACCGCGGACCCTTGCCCGCCCCGCTTTCCACCGCGAGGCGGCGCCCCGGGCCCGCCAGGGGCTGGAGCAACTCCTGCTGGCCGGGGCGGAACACCTGGATTTCATCCAGCCGGGGGAAGGCGCCCAACGGGCCCGCGATCACTTTCCAGGTCAGGACATGGCTGAAGGGCGTCAAAAGCTGGCTTAGGGTTTTTTCGACGTCAGCGTCCGCATACTCCGCCGTGATGGAGCGCTGTACGCCGGGGTCCAGCTTGATGCGCACCCCCGCCTGCGCAAAACCACGCAACACGTCAGCCAGGGGTTCCTCGCGGGCACGCAGCGTGAGCCGGTCGCCTTGCAGCCGCACCTCGACGCCGCGGGCCAAGCCGGACCCCAGCCCCAGCAGCACCGCCATGAGCCATCCGTACCGCATGCTGGTACTATAGCACATCGCCGGCTGAGCGCCGATGGTGAAATCAGCCCTCGATCCCTGATGGCTTTGCGCGCGTATATACCGGACTGATCTCGCGCAAAGACGCGAAGACGCCAAGAAATTCTTCCTCAAGCCCGTTAACAGCCCGCGTGATGCCGTCATGCTGCCCCCTTTGCATTGCTACCCGTCAAATGTGAAAGGCGCTGTGAACACCAGCGCCCGATGACCCCCTGTCCCGCCTTTCGTGACCCTCACAATAGACTATCCGGCCGGATAGTCTATTGTGAGG
>CAIQIC010000445.1 GCA_903871765.1 uncultured Lentisphaerota bacterium | reverse complement strand
TGTTCGCCAATCCGACGCTGGCCGGGCTTGTCGCTGTCATCGGGAGCGGCGACACGGTCGTCATTCCGCCCAATCTCATTCCCGCCGGCTGTGCCGCCATCACGCCCGCGATGCTGCCGTTGGCGAAGCTGAGCCAGGCCGACATCGATCGCATCGTCGGTGCGGTTCCGGGCGGGGCGGCCAACGTGCAGGACATCTACCCGCTGGCGCCGTTGCAGGAAGGCATCTTGTTTCACCATCTCGTGGCGGCCAAGGGGGACCCCTACCTGCTTCAAACCCTGCTGGCGTTTGATACGCGCGCGCGGTTCGACGGGTTTCTTGGCGCCTTGCAAGCGACGATCGCGCGGCATGACATCCTGCGCACGGCTGTGGCGTGGGAAGGATTGCCCGAGCCAGTGCAGGTGGTGTGGCGCGAGGCGGCGCTGAGCGTGGAAGACGTCGCCGTGGACCCCACGGCCGGCGACATTGGCGAGCAATTGCGCGCGCGCTTTGATCCGCGCCAATACCGGCTCGATGTGCGCCGCGCCCCCATGCTGCACGGCTTCATCGCCTATGATGCGGCCAACGGGCGTTGGCTGCTGCTGTTGTTGGCGCACCACCTCGCGTTGGACCACACCACGCTGGAAAATCTGGTGGCGGAGGCACAGGCGCATCTGCTGGGCGGGACCGAGCCGCTTGCGGCGCCAGTGCCGTTCCGCAACTTCGTCGCACAAGCGCGGCTGGGGGTGAGCCAGGCGGAGCATGAAACGTTCTTTCGGGCGATGCTGGGCGACGTGACTGAACCCACCGCCCCCTTCGGGCTCTTGGATGTGCAGGGCGACGGCTCCGGCATTGAGGAGGCGCGGCTTGACCTCGATGCGGCGTTGGCGCGGCGCCTGCGGGCGCGGGCGCGGGCGCTCGGGGTGAGCGCGGCAAGCCTGTGTCACCAGGCCTTTGCGCAGGTGCTAGCGCGGGTTTCCGGACGTTCGGACGTGGTGTTCGGCACGGTGCTGTTTGGCCGGATGCACGGCGGTGAGGGTGCTGATCGGGCGCTGGGCATCTTCATCAACACCTTACCGGTGCGTGTCCGGCTGGGCAAAGAGCATGTCACGGACGGCGTGCGGCGCATGCATGGAGCGCTGACCGGGCTGTTGCGGCATGAACATGCGTCGCTGGTGCTGGCGCAACGATGCAGCGCGGTTCACGCGCCTGCGCCGCTGTTTTCGGCACTGTTGAACTACCGCCACAGTTCGGTCGGGACGGCGGCCTCGGGCGAGGCGTCGTCGGCCTGGGCCGGCGTCGAGATCCTCCACGTCGAGGACCGCACCAATTATCCGTTCACCGTGTCGGTGGACGATCTGAGCGACGGGTTTCAGCTGACGGCGCAGACGCAACGACCGGCTGATCCCGACCGCGTCTGCGCCTACATGCGGGTCGCGCTGGAGCAGCTCGTCGACGCGCTGGAGACGGCGCCGGAGACGGCCACGGGGACGATTGAGGTACTGCCGGACGCCGAGCGGCGGCAACTGCTGGTGGAGTGGCCCGCGATGGCGGCGGACTATCCGCAGGACCGTCTGCTGCCTGAGCTGTTCGAGGCGCAGGTCGCGCGCGCGCCGGAGGCCGTCGCGGTGGTCTTCGAGGACACGCAGCTGAGCTATGCCGCTCTCAACGCGCGCGCGAACCAGCTGGCGCATACGCTGCGCGGGCGCGGCGTTCGTCCCGAGACGGTGGTCGGGATCTGCGTCGAGCAGTCGCTTGAGATGGTGATCGGCATCCTTGGCATCGTGAAAGCGGGCGGCGCCTATCTGCCACTCGATCCCGCCTATCCGGCCGACCGGTTGGCCTACATGCTCGAGGACGCCAAGCCGGTGCTGGTGCTGACGCAGGCCGCGTTGCGCGCGCGCCTGCCCGAAACGATTGACACGCTCTGCCTCGACACGGATGGGCTGTCGATCGGCGGCGCCAGCCCGCACAATCCGCCGGTCTGCGCCACCCCCGGCAATCTCGCCTATGTCATCTACACTTCG
>CAIQIC010000444.1 GCA_903871765.1 uncultured Lentisphaerota bacterium | reverse complement strand
ATGGCCTGCGCCATGGTCAGCCCGAGGCTCTTTGACTTGGTGGCATAGGGCTCGAAGACTTTGGCCAGCTCTTGTTCCGACATCCCGGCCCCGGTATCGGTCACGGAGATTTTGACGTACCGTCCCGGCTTGAGCGGCAGGGCGTCTGATCCGTCGAGCATGATGTTGTCCGCGGCCAGGGTGACCCTGCCGCCCGCCGGCATGGACTGCACAGCGTGCAGCACGAGTTGCTGCATGACCTGGCTGATCTGGAGGGGATCAACGTCCACCGGCCACAGGTCCGGCGCGAACGCGAAGTCAACTCCGGTCGGCGAGCCGCGCACGGTAAACTCGGCGGACTCCCGGACGATCGTGTCCAGCGGCAGCGGCTGCTTGACGGGCGCGCCACCGCGGGCGAAGTTCAGCAGTTGCTGGGTCATATCCTTGCCGCGCAGCGCGGCGTGCTCGACTTCGTTCAGTAGTTCGGCGATCTCCGGCGGCAGCGCCTGGGGCGACAGCCGGACGAGCGAAATGTTTCCGAGGATCGCCGTGAGAATATTGTTGAAATCGTGCGCCAGGCCGCCCGCCAACAAGCCGAGCGATGCCAGCTTCTGCGCGAGATGGGCCTGCTCGGTCTGCCGCTGTTGCGCGACAGCCGCTTGTTGGAGCGCCGTGCCGTCCTTCATGCCAGCCCCCGTGAACTCCAGCATTCTTTGCAGCAGTTGGTCCATCCCGGCTGTGTACCTCCGACCGGCCGGCGGCCGTCTCCGGCCGACGCGCGCCGGATCACCCGGCCTCCGCGGACGCGTCGTCCTGGCCGCGGGTAAAAGCGCAGATGCCGCGGTGGGACTGTTCAATAAAAGCGCACAGTTCCCAAGCCGGCCCCTCGGGCAGTTCCTGGCGGATGCGCGCCACCGCCTGGCTCACGTTCAGGCCGGAGCGATACAACAGCGCGAAACCGCGCTTGATCTGCAGCCGCTCCTCCGGCTTCAGGCCGGCACGGCGCAGGCCGACGACATTCAGGCCGAGAATGGTATTCCCCGCCAGGGCAAGCGCCATGCAGAAGGGGGGCACGTCTTTATTCACCGCGCAGCCGCCCCCGAGGATCGCCAACCGGCCGATCCGCGTGAACTGGTGCACCAGGCAGTTGCCGCTGAGAAAGGCGCCAGCGCCCACCTCGGCATAGCCGCCCAGGAGCACGCCGTTGGCCAGAATCACGCGCTGGCCGAGCAGTCCGTTGTGGCCCACGTGGCTGTTGGCCATCAGAAAACAGCCGTCGCCGAGGACGGTGGCCGTGCCCGGCTTGGTGCCGCGGTGGATGGTGACCCCCTCGCGCAACACGCAGTCGGCGCCGATGCGGACAAAACTTTCATCGCCCTGGAAGGACAGATCCTGCGGCACATCGCCGAGCACAGCGTGCGCGTGGACGCGGCAGCGCGGGCCGAGCGTCGTGCCGCGATAGATGACGGCATGGGCGCCGACGACGCAGCCCGCGCCCACGCTGGCGCCCGCCTGAATCCAGGCCAACGGCTCCACGCGCACGTCGGCGCCCAGTTCCGCGCCGGTCTCAATCACCGCGGTCGGATGAATGTTCATGCTGCCACTCCCGCTAATCCATGAATTCCACGAGGCCGGATTCGCGCACGCTACAGTGATCGCGGCGGCCCCCGGCATCGGGACGGCCGAGAATAACATGATCCAGCACCCGAATGCCAACGATCTTGCCGGCGGCGACCAGCTCGCGCGTCAGGCGGATGTCTTCCGGCGACGGCGTCGGATCGCCGGACGGGTGGTTGTGCGCCAGCACCACCGCCGAGGCATAGCAGCGGATGGCCTCGCAGAACACCTCCCGCGGATGGGCCAGGCTGGCATCAGCCAGGCCGCTGGTGATGGCTACGGGCGCGCGCTTGAGCTGGTGCTTGTTGTCGAGCGGCAGGACCCAGAACAGCTCGTGCGGCTTGTCGCGCGCCTCGTCGCGCATGAGCCGCGCGACATCCTCCGGCGTGCGGATCGCGGTCCGGGTCATTTGTTCGTCGCGCATCCGGCGCGCCAGTTCCAGCGCGGCCTTGAGCATCTGCGCCTTGACTAGCTTGATACCCTTGATCCGCTGAAGATCGGCCACGGAGGTTTCCGCCAGCGCCGTGAGCGAGCCGTACTGCTTGAGCAGATCGCGGGCGAGGTCCACCACACTGACGCCGCGGCAGCCGGCACGCAGGATCAGCGCCAGCAGCGCCGCATCGGACAGACCGGCGGCGCCGACGCGGGTCATGAGTTCGCGCGGCCGCTCCTGCGCCGGCAGGTCGCACACCCGCGCCGGGCTGACCACCTTCGCCGGATAGGGTTCTGCTGGTGCGTTCATGGGGCATCCTCCGGAAGGCCGTACGGCGCACAGCGGCTGACCCAGGCCAGCGGCACGCTGACCTCCAGCCAGGCCTGATCGGCCTCATAACGCTCGGCATGGATCCGCGCCGCCTGACGCAACGCGGCCAGAAACGCGCCCGCCGAGAGCGGCACGCACAGGCGCAATTGCCGGCTGGCCGCTGCCAGGCAATCCGCCAGCGCGTGGAGCGCGTCGTCCAACCCCGCGCCGGTCAGCGCGGAGACGGCGACCGCGCGCGGCAGGCGCTCGGCCAGCCGGCGGACCTGCGCCGCGGCACCCGGCAGATCGCATTTGTTGAGCACGGTCACAATGGGCTTTTCATGGACGCCGAGTTCGATCAGCACCTGGGTCACCGCCGCGCACTGCTCATCCGCGCGCGGATGCGCTGCATCCACCACGTGGACCAGCACATCGGCCTGGATGACCTCCTCCAGGGTGGCCTGGAAGGCATCAATCAGGTGGTGCGGCAGTTTGCGGATGAAGCCGACCGTGTCGGTGATCAGCGCCGCCTGGCGGTTGGGCAGGCGCAGCCGCCGCGTGGTGGGATCGAGCGTGGCAAACAACTGGTCGTCAGCCAGAACGCTGGCGCCGGTGAGCTGGTTGAACAGCGTGGATTTGCCGGCGTTGGTGTAGCCGATCAGTGTGAAGAGCGACCAGCCCTGGCGGCGCCGGCCGTGGCGCAATTCATCGCGGCGGCGGCCCACGGCGGCCAGGGCCCGGCGGATTTGCACCATGCGCTTCTGCAACTGGCGGCGGTCAATTTCGATCTGGCGCTCGCCGGGGCCGCTCAAACCGATACCGCCCTTCTGCTGTCCGAACTGCGTCGCCTGGCGGCGCAGCCGCGGAAGCAGATATTCCGCCTGCGCGAGTTCCACTTGCAGGCACCCATCGCGCGAGCGGGCGTGGCGGGCAAAGATATCGAGAATCAACTGGGTGCGATCGAGCACCTTGAGGCCCAGCGCCTGCTCCAAGTTGCGCCCCTGCACCGGCGTGAGGTCGTCATCGAACATCACGACGTTGGCGCCGCGCTCCTGGAGTTGGGCGACCAGGCGCTCCGCTTGGCCGCGGCCGATGAACGTTGCCGGGTGCGGTGCCGGTTGTCGGAAGACTACGCGCTCGAGGACCTCGGCGCCGGCGGTGTCGGCCAGTTGGGCCAGTTCGTCGAGCGAATCCTGCACCATCCATGCCGGTCGGCCGGGCGGCAGCACGCCGATGAGCAGCGCTCTTTCGCGCCCGGCTTCAGTAGTATACAGGGGTGGGCCCATCGGCGTTCCACAGCTCGCGGACGCGGGCGGCCACGTCTGCCACCGTCGCGCCCGGCGCGACCTCCACCCAGCGGACCCGGACCTGATGCCGGAACCACGTCATCTGCCGCTTGGCCAGTTGCCGCGTGCGCAGCGCGGTGCGCTGCTGCGCCTCAGGAATCGTGCAACGGCCGTCCAGCGCCTCCAGCGCCTCGGCATACCCAATGGCCTGGCGCGCCGTGGCCGACCAGGTTGGAAAGGCCGCGCGCAGCCGGCGCACTTCGTCCAGCAAGCCCTGCGCATACATCGTTTGAATTCTAGCCTGAATACGCTCCCAAAGCAACGCCGGGGGCAGCCGCAGGCCGACGAGCTGCGGGGTGTTAGAAGAAGCTGCAGCCAACGGCCGTGAGGGCGCGTGCCCACCATCGGTGGCGCGCGCCAACTCCACCGCGCGCATCAACCGCCGCGGATTCTGCCGGTCGGAGGCCGTCAGTGCCCTAAAGCGGTCGGCGTCCAATTGGCGCAACCGGTCCTGCAGCGCGCCGAGGCCGTGCGTGGCCAGCAGTTGCTCGGCCTCCGTCCGCCAGGCGGGATCCGCCGGCGGCCGCGAGACCACTCCGGCCAGCAGGCTTTGCACGTACAGCCCGGTGCCGCCGGTGACGATCACCGGTCGGCCCGCGGCGCGGGCGCGGGCCAGCGCGGCCGCGGCGTGGGCGGCGTAGGCCGCGACATCGAACCATTCATCCGGTCCGACCAGGTCAATTCCAGCGTAGCGGACACCGGCGCGCTCAGCCACCGTGGGCTTGGCAGTGCCCAGATCCATGCCGCGATAGACCAGCATGGAATCGGCGGACAGGATATCGGCGCCCCGTTCGGCGGCCAGCAATTGCGCCACCGCTGTTTTGCCGGCCGCGGTGGGGCCGACCAGGAAATAGGCGCTATGAGGTGCTGAGGGCATTCCGGAGCCGCGTTACGTGTGCCAGCCGCTGGCCTCTTTCGTTGTCAGGCCGGCTCCGCGGGGGCCTTTCCGTTACCCTCGCGCAGGGGATGGCCGGCCAGCCAGAAGGACGAGAGAATATACAGCGCGACCCCGGTGCAGATCGCCGCATCGGCGATGTTGAAGCAGGGAAAGTGATGGCCCTGCCAGTGGAAATCCAGGAAATCGGTAACCCAGCCCAGCCGCAGGCGGTCAAAGACGTTGCCGACGATGCCGCCGCCCAGCAGGCCCAGCGCCAGCCGATGCTCCCAGCGCGGGCTCAGAAATGCGCGCCGGTAGATCACCATCAGCACCAGCACGATCACGGAGAGGATGGCCAACCAGGCGTTGTGCCCCCCCAGCAGACCCCACGCCGCGCCGGTGTTGCGCAGATACGTCAGGTTAAAACAGGCCGGAATGACCGCGCGGGATTCGAGAAACAAGAATCGATCGCGGATGACCTGCTTGCTCGCCTGATCGGCGACCGCGATCATCAGCACCAGCAGCAGCACGCGCATTGGTTCCCCCTGCCCCCGGACGTCCGCCGCCCGCGGTGCCGGTCAGGTGACGGGCTCCACCATCTGCGAAATGGTCTGGCCAAACCGCCGGAAGCGCTCCCGACCCCGCTCCGCCGCCGACTGGCATTTGATGCACAATTTGGCGAAAGGCAGCGCCTTCAAGCGGGGCTTGTCGATGAGTTCGCCGCACTGTTCGCAGGCACCATAGATGTGCATTTCGATCCGCCGCAACGCGTCGTCAATCTCGTGCAGCACGTCTTGTTCGCTGCTGACGAGGTTCAAGGCAAATTCGCGGTCGAAATTGTCCGTGCCGTGGTCGGCCATGTGGAAACTGTAGCTCGAGAGATCGCCCGAAGACTCGCGCGGCGAGCGATTCAGGTTGTCGCCCGCGAGAAAGGCGATTTCGTCCACCACATGATCACGCACTTGCTGCAGACGAGTCCGGAACTCTTTCAATTGCGCGACCGGCATGCGGACGTGTTTAATGATCACTTCCCGCTCTTCCGCGGGGGCCAGTTTCGCCGGCGGTCTCTTCGCGGCCGACCCTTTCGCGGGTGACGCCTTCGCCGCCGGAGCCTTCGCGGGCGCCGCCTTTTTCGCCGCTACCGGACGCGCCGGCTTGCCGGCCTTGACGGCTCTCTTCACCGCCAGGACCTTTCGCGGCGCCGCCTTTTTCGCCGCTACCGGACGCGCCGGCTTGCCGGCCTTGACGGCTTTCTTCATCGCCGGGACCTTTCGCGGCGCCGCCTTGGCGGCCGGCTTCTTCACGGCCTTTTTTTTCTGCGCCTGCTTGGTCATAGGTGCACCTGTTTTTTCGCGTTATAGGCTTGCCATCCATCCGCTCCCAGGACTCCTGAGCGTCTGGAGGGCGCGTTGTTACCAGATAGGCCCCACGATGTCAACGAAATCGGACAAGGAAATTGGAAACGCTTGATTCCCGAACAGCCGGATGCTAATGCTGACTCCATGACCCACTTCACCTGGCTGGATGGCAGTCTCGTCGGGCTCTACCTGGTCGCCACTATGGTGGCCGGCATCATGGTGCGCAAGTACGTCGGCAAGGTGGAGCATTTTCTCATCGCCGGGCGCGAGATGAACGTCTACCTGGGCATTGCTTCGCTGGCGGCCACCGAATTCGGCATTGTGACCTGCATGTACACCGCCCAGAACGGGTACAGCTTCGGCTTTGCCGGCGCGATCCCCGGCCTCTGCATGGCCGCCGCGATGTTCGTCGTCGGCTGGACCGGGTTCTGCGTGAAGCCGCTCCGGGATGCGGGCGTGATGACTATCCCGGAACTGTTCGAGCGGCGGTTCGGCCCGCGCGTGCGCTGGGCCGCGGGCGTGGTGATCGTGCTGGGCGGGTTGCTGAACATGGGCGTGTTCCTGCGCATCGGCGGGGAGTTTTTGGTCTATGTGAGCGGCATGAATCCCCGGTATCTCGAAATCACCATGACGGTCCTGCTGGTGGCAGTGGCCGTGTACACCATCCTGGGCGGCATGCTGTCGGTGCTGATCACGGATTATCTCCAGTTCATCGTCATGAGCGTCGGGCTGATCGCCGTCACCGTGCTGATCCTGCAACACGTCGGCTGGGACGCGCTGGTGACAGCCGTGGACCGGCACTACGGCGCGGGCGGGTTCAACCCCCTCGTCAACGCCAAGCTCGGCTGGGAATGGGTGGCGTTCAATGCGGTGTTGAACTTGGCCGCCGTGCTCACGTGGCAGACCACGATCCAGCGGCTGCTGGCGGCCAAGGACACCGCCACCGGCCGGAAGATCTACACCCGGACGAGTTTCTTCTTCGTCTGCCGCTTCCTGATCCCGGGCGTCTGGGGCATGGCGACGCTGGCCGCCCTGACGCCCGCCACCATCGCCGCCCTGCCGGCCGCCGCGCAGGCCAACATCTCGTTGTACGGCATGCCCGTTTATCTCAGCACCCTGCTGCCGACGGGCCTGATGGGCATCCTGGTGGCGGCCATGCTGGCAGCGGACATGTCCACCGATTCCTCCTACATGCTCACTTGGGGCAGCGTGATCTACAACGACATCCTGGCCCCCTTCCGGAAACAAACCACGGAGCAGCGAGGGCTGCTGATCAATCGCTGCATTGTGGCGGCCATCGGCCTCTTTCTGCTCCTGTATGGCCTGTGGTATCCGCTGAGGGGCAATCTCTGGGACTATTTGACCGTGACCGGGACGATCTACCTGTCCAGCATGGCCGTCCTGCTGATCGCCTGCTGTTACTGGCCGCGGGCCAACAACTGGGGCGCGGCGGCCGCCATCGCGGTGGGCGCGGTGGTGCCCGTGGCCTTTCTGACTCTGGAGAAATTGCCGGCGACCAAAGCGTTCATCCAGGCCCATCTCCCCGCCAGCCGCGCGGGTCTGGCAACGTTCGCACTCGTCGCCTTGGCGATGGTGGCCGGCTCCCTGCTCAAACCGCAACGCACCATGTCCGCCGCGGGCTAGAAAGGAAAGGCCATGCCCAGTATTGATGGTACACACTGGTTCTGGTGGCTGACCACCGCCGCCTGCGTGGTTTGGTATTCCACCATCACCCTCTACGTGGCCGTCAAGGGGGCGAAGGATATCAAACACATGCTCCGGCGGCTGCAGGACATCAACACCGCCGATGCCGCGGGGACGGCGCCCGAGGCCGCGCCTGCCGAAAAGACACGGAAGTGATGACGCGTCGCGAACGGCTGATGGCCACCCTGCGGGGCGAGGCGGTGGATCGCCCCGCGGTGAACTTCTATGAGGTCGGCGGGTTCGACGTGAAGCCCGACGATCCGGATCCGTTCAACGTCTACAACGCGCCCGACTGGCGGCCGCTGCTGCAACTGGCGGAGGAGCAGACGGACCTGATCCGCATGCGGTGCCCCGTGCTCCGGCCGGCGGCGGATAATCCCCGCGATGCTTTCTTTCAGACCGAGACCCGCGTCGAGGGCGGCTTCCGGTTCGTCCAGACCACGCTCCGCGTGGGCGGACGCACACTCACGGGACTGACCCGCCGCGACCGCGACGTGGACACCGTCTGGACGCTGAAACATCTGCTCAAGGATCTCAATGACCTGCGCGCCTACCTGCAGTTGCCCGCGGAGGTCTTCCACTACGAACCCGAACTCGCGTATTTGGAGGAGTCCGAGCGGGCCGTGGGCGACCGCGGCATCGTGATGGTGGACGTCGCCGATCCGCTGTGCCACGCCGCGCAACTGTTCTCCATGGCCGACTACACCGTCATCGCCCTGCAGGAGCCGGCGCTGTTCCATCAACTGCTGGCGAAACTGGCGGCGGACATTCACGCGCGGACGGAAAAAGTCGCTCGGGCCTTTCCCGGCCGCCTGTGGCGGATCTACGGCCCGGAATATGCGACGGAACCGTACCTGCCGCCTTCGTTGTTCGAGCAGTACGTGGGAACCTATACCCGGCCGATGGTGGACGCGATCCAGCGGTACGGGGGTTTCGCCCGCATCCACTGCCATGGCCGGCTGCGGGCGGTCATCGGCCACATCGTGGCCATGGGCGGAGCGGGGCTCGACCCGATCGAACCCCCGCCGGCCGGCGACATGGAACTGGCGGAGGTCCGCCGCCGCTATGGCCGGGAGCTGGTGCTCTTCGGCAACCTGGAAGCCCGCGACATTGAAAACCTCCCGCCCGCCGAGTTCGCCAGGAAGGTGGCGCAAAGTGTACGGGAGGGCACCGCCGGCGCGGGCCGGGGCTTCGTGCTCATGCCCTCCGCCAGCCCGTACGGCCGGACCATCAGCGCCAATACCCTGAAAAACTACGAACTCATGGTGACCCTGGCGCAGTCGTTCGGCGGCTGACCCGCGCGCCGGGTCATTTCTTGAACAGATCGGAATGGGTACCCATGCGTTCGAAGATCAGTCGCGGTTCTTCGATCTTGTAGATCAGCAGCCAGTCCGACTCAATGTGGCAATCTCTGCGTCCCGAGTAGTTCCCGACAAGCCGATGATCGCGGTGAATGCAGTCGAGCGTTTGTCCCGCCAGCAGAGTCCGGGCTATGATCTTGAATTTTTCGATGTTTTTCCCGCGACGAACGGCAAGTTTAAGGTCGCGCTCAAACTGCCGCGTGAAGACGGGCGTATACATCAGATGCCCAGTTTTCGGAACAGGTCATCAGCGTCCTTGCACACGACCAGGTCGCGACCGGCGTCGGTGGCCGCGAAGGTCCGCTGCGTGGTGCGCGTCGGAATGGCGACGTCGAAGGGCAACCCATCGCGTAATTCCACTTGGCGGTAGAAAATGGTGATCGCCTGGGTTGAGTTCAGCCCCAATCGGTGAAATATGCTCTCGGCGTGGTCCTTCAACTCCGGCTCCAGCCGGGCCCGAACGGTGGCGGTTTTGCTCATGCGGCACCTCTTCTTGTTGCGGATAATGTAGCGCAATCGGGCTACATATGCAAGGAATATTTCCGAATACGCTCGCATACCAAGCCCAGGGTTTCCGCCGGAACAGCCCGATCGCGCCAGTAAACCATACCGGCGCGAATACAAGGAAAAGGATTGCCTTAATGTAATGGGTCATTGACGTAGGGGCGCAGTCTTGCTGCGCCCGCGGGCGTCGCAAGCGACGCCTCTACAATACCCCTGTGCGACTGAGGTCTTACGCCTTCATTTCCCCACTTCCATGGCCTTGCCATGCCAGACGGTGCGCAGCAGGGCATAGGACATCCGATACCGGCCGCTCAGCGGGTCAAGAATTTCCGCCTGCCCATCCTGGCACGCGGCCAGGACCACGACGTGCGACTCCGGGCCCGTCGCCGGATGGTCTACAAACAAAATCGCAGGCGTGTGGACTTCCTCCGGCGTTGCGACGATGACTTTCCGACAGGTGAAGTCCAAGCGTCGCAGGCCGAGGATAATCCCGGCGTACGATGTTCCGAAGGGATCAGTCTGCAGCGTTCGCGCCATGTCCTGCTCGGTGGCCGTTCCGCCCAACAGCCGGACGATGTTTGCGGCGGAGGCGGCGGCGCAGCTTACCGGGCTGGTTTGCAACACGACGCCGTCCCTGGTTTCCCGTGCTCCAAGCTGCGCATAGATGGGGCGCGTCATGCGCTCATGCAGCACCACCAGCGCCGCCAGGATGATGAACAGCGCGACGCTCAGGCGCACCCGCTTGGCGTGCCCCTCGCGCCACGCCAGCAGGCACACGAGCGCGACACAGTAGCCGAGCAGCAGCGTGATCGGTCCCCACAGCAGCGCGCCGCGCGCCTGCGCAATGCACGGCGGCAACGCCCAGAGGAGCCTGCGACTGCTACCGGCCACGCTCGCGAGCACCGTTGACAGGCCCGCCAGCACGAGCCCGCGCAGCGGCATCCGCGTGTGCCGGTGCACCGTGTCCAACGACACCGCTTTGTCACGCGCCAGACGCAGGCCATGCCCGACGCCCAGCCCGGCACCGATGAGCGCAACGAGGCCGTTTGTAATCACCGACATGATCTGAACTGATGAAGATTTCCCAGACCGTATGGTGTCATTTGCTCTTGAACGGCACGAGCACATCGGGTGAGGCCACCCATACGGCAAGATACGGTTGCTCCGCCGACTTCTTCCACAGCGTAAGCAGGAAGGGTTTATCGAAGACAAACCGGCGCGGCTTTGATGACCCGCCGGCAGCGGCAGCATGCGCAGTGCTTCGCACCACAGCGCCCGACTCGTCCAGCTTGAAGCAGACATCCTGAAAGACTTGCTTCAACAAAGCCCTTTCAAAGCCCTGGTTGCTGAACAAACGATTGCACAGTTGGGGGAATTCCGCCGCGACATTCAGATTTATAACGGGAATGGCCAGGAAATCACCATGGGCGAGCGCGTTCATGAAGAACTCCGGCTTGCCGTCCACCTCCAACTTGCTGAATCCTTTGTCCTCGGCTTGCAGATAGGTGAGCGTCTGCTTGACCCCGGCCGCCAGATTCGGAGGCTTCTCCATTTTGGACAGGACCAGAAAGTCGTCCGCATTTTTTGATGTCAGACACAAAGCGAACTCGTTCTTGCCCGCATAGTGGAGTACCCGCACTTGGGCTGAATAGTCATCGGCGGATCTTTCAGAAGCCCCGAAATATTCGACATTGGTTGAACTGCTTCCGTTATCGAAGCGCAGCACGCTCGTGCTCGAGCGGAGGAACTTGCGCGGGAAGGGGATACTCCGTTGCAAGTGCGCATAGGCGAAGATCTCCGTGTCCTTGTCCGACAGGATGGGCGGCAGCAGGGGGGCTCTGTCCCCGAACTTGACGCGCAGCGCCGCCTTGATTTGATCCGCGATGCCCATCTTGACAAAGCCAGCCATGGCGACATGGGATTCCTCAGGGATAACGCCGGCCGGACAATGACCTCCGTTCAGTTGCAGCACCATAGCATCCTGCCGCTGCATCTGGACCGGTCCGCCCACAATGTCTTTCAGTCCGTCCCACGCAACTTGCAGCGTGGGACAGTAGACCACGCTGTTGGTGCCGTTGAGGTCGCAGGCAATCGTGGGCGTTAATTCCGGGGTTCCGCGTGCAAAGCATGCGGACAACAGAAGAAATGACCCGGCCAGACGGTATCGCTGCCTGCTTCTCATGTTATCATCCGTGTAGATCCGTGTTCCTCCGTGGCAAGGATTCTGTTCTTCGTTTCGTCTTGTTCCTCGGCGGCTGTGCCGGGCTGAGCGATCCCGACCTCAGCCCTTCTCGACCGCCTTGGTCTCCGGCCCGGCGCTCCAGATCCGATACCGCACCTCCACGCCTTCAGGCACATACACCACGATAGGTAGGCGGCTGTTGTAGCGAAGCAGATAGGGCTCGCCGCCCAATGTG
The DNA here is from genome assembly GCA_903871765.1 of uncultured Lentisphaerota bacterium. Classification (GTDB taxonomy): domain Bacteria; phylum Verrucomicrobiota; class Kiritimatiellia; order CAIQIC01; family CAIQIC01; genus CAIQIC01. The sequence goes on along the minus strand of CAIQIC010000444.1, from coordinate 3,385 downwards.
ATAAAGCGGTTGACCTTCGGCGCGTTGGGGTCGACGGCCATCAGCGTGCCGGCCATCGGGCCCAGCTTGCGCACCAGGTAGCGGGTAAAGCCCCAACCCTGGATCGTCTCCTCCTCAATCTGCCCGGCGAAGAAATACCGGTTGCCGCCGTCCACCAGGACCGTCTTCCCGACGATCACTTCGACCTTGAAGGCGAATTCGTCGGCCTGCGGCGGCAGCGGCAGGACATGCCGCACCATCCCCGCCGCGGCGGGCGGAAACGCCTTCATGTTGTCCGCGGCTGGAACCGACCACGCCACCGCGAGCATCAACAAGGCCGTGAGCATACTTTTCGTTTTCATGTTTTCTCCTTAATCTGTGGATATCCTGCGTTTCGTTTTTCTCTTTTCCTGCTCCTCCCAAGGGTAGGATTTCCAATTTCCTGAGTTCCAAATTCAAATGGCTTTGCTTGCGGCAGTTGCTTCCCATCGGGTGCAACCCTTCTTCAAATGACCAGGCGCCCCTGCCGGCCCGCGAGGGTGATGGTCGCCAGCGTGCCGGCGTTGAAGTGCAGGAAGTCAGACTCGATGCCGTCGCTGAAAATCACACCGCTCTCCGGCATGTGGGAGACCAGTCGGAGGGGCGTGGCCGACGCGATCTTCCCGAAGGTAATGCTGGCGGACGAAGTCTTGCTGGGCCAGGGCTCGCGAACCGAGAAGTAGAGGTAATCGGCATCCCAGGCGAAGGCGCCCTGGTCGTTGAGCTTGAGGTTCCGCCCCGACAAGGTGGACGCAATGCCCGCGGCCCCGGCCAGGATGCTGCGCAGCCAGCCCGTCGAGCCGAGCCCCGTGGAAACGATGATGCCGCTGGAGGAGTGGGTCTCCGTGCGACCCCCGATGCTGATACTGTAGCGCGCCGAGGTATGGCTGCGCGGGCCGATGAACAGATCGTTCACGCCGCACAAGGTCTCCCCGTTGTTGAGCGTGGCCTGTGCCATGGTAACGGCGCGGACCGGTCGTTGCCCGGCGAAGACCGCGGGCAGCAGGCCGTCCAGTTCCGCAATCGTGAACGGGAGGAGGACGCCTTCCCAGCGGTCCGCATCCGGATTCACCCCGACGAGCAATTGCCCCTGAAGGTATTTCAGGACGTTGGCCACCAGGCCATCCTGGCCCAAGGCCACCACCGTGTCGCTTGGGCCAAAAATGAAGTTGGGCACAAAAGCCCGGTCAACGACTTGAAGGCGCCCATGGCGCGACAGCACACTTTCGGTTTGGCGCACGGCGCGTTTGTAGTTCCGATCCTCCGCCTGGTAATCGGAGAAATCCGCGCCCAGGTGTTCGACATAGAAACGGGCCTGGTCCTCCGTGTTGAAACGCGCGATGAGTTCGTCCAAGCGGGTCCGTCGAACGATGAGCACGATTTTGTTTTCCGTCAGGCGTTCCATTATTTCGGTTTATCCCGCGCGAGCAGTTCGCGCAGCAGTTCGGGGGAGATGTTCAGTTGCCCGATCTTGTCGGCACTTGCCGCCAATTCCTTGAACGCCAGCGCCACGAGTTGTCCGGGTTCCATGCCGACGCTGACCAGCGCCTGGAGGGTCTTCGGATCCGTCTGCGCCAGGGCCTGCATGACGGCGGCAATGCCGTAGGCTTTCGCATCCGACTCTTCGCGGGCGTTGGCTGTGGATAGTACGACCAGGTCCTTGTTCTTCTTTTCGAGGGTGATCCGGGCGGCCATTTCCGCTTCGCGGATCTCGTGCTTTTTCTGCTGCACGGATTTTTCGGCCTCCATTTGGGTCTCTTTGATCTGGCGTTTCTTGTTCTCCACGGCGATTTCCGTGTTGAGTTCATTCTCCTTGATGGAGCGCTCCTGTTCCACGGCGGCGTTGCGACGGGCGTAAATGGCTTCGTCCGCTTCGCGCAGAATCTGTTCCCGGGCCTCGGCCTCCAGGGCGCGCGAGGTTTCCGGGGTGGGTTTGATCGCGAGGATGGACAAGCCCAGCACCTCGACCCCCAGCGAGGCGATGGCCTCGGCGGCCTGCAGTCCCTGGCGCAAGGAGGAAACGAGATTGTCAGACTGACCCAGCGCGCCGCGCAGCGGGAGCGACTTCAGACTGGCCCGGGTCAGGACCTGCGCGTGGTTGATGAGTCGCTGCGGAAGTTTCCCGGGGTCATCCGACGCATAGTCTTTTCCGCTGGGGGCCAGCGTGAAGTTCATGAGTTGCGACAGTTTTTTTGGATCGGCCACGCGGTAGGTGATCTGGCCCTGGACCGTGACCTGCTGAAAGTCGGCGGTCACCTCCTCGAAGATAAACGGCACGTCGACGCTGCCGATGGGGACGAGGACCAGCGACGTGGTTGGGGCAAAACAGAAGAAGGACAATCCCGCACCTTCGCGCACGACCTTGCCACGCTTGAACTGCAGGACAAAGTCGGTTGGCTCCACCTTGATGAATCTTATCCCAAACATATTTCCTCCTTCTCGCTTCCGCGACTATGCTTGCTAGCAATGGATCATAACCCCCCATGGGGGGGCGTTCGCTCAACCATCCTCGGCGGCAAGGATAAATTATCGGCATGCGACGTCAAATCAAATATTTCGGCCAAAACACAGTCTCCTGAAAGCATATTGAATCGCGAGGAGCGGGTTTCCGTTCGGCCGGGTTCATCAATCCGTGGCGTTAAGCGGCGACCCGCTGCCTTGACAACGTGCATCCTCCGGTTAGACTGCCGCCATATTTTTTCGACCAGGGCCGGGGCAAGATCGGATGCCCCGGCCTGGCGGGCTGGCGCCACATCGCCGGCATCCAGGAGCAACGGGCATGAATGCTTTGCGTCTTTCGGCGGTTGGCCTGCTGGTTTTGCTGCCCCTCGGTTCTCCCGCCGCGCAGGCGGACTGGCCGGAGTTCCGCGGGCCGTGGGGCAATGGCTATGCGGCGGCGCCGGGCGACACCCGGCCGCTGGGTCTGCCGCTGCACTGGAGCGAAACGGAAAATATCCGCTGGAAGACCGCCATCCCCCACCGCGGCTGGTCCACGCCCGTGGTGCTGGGCGGCCAGATCTGGTTGACCACGGCGACACCCGAGGGCCATGACTTTTTCGCCCTCTGCGTGGCGGCCGACACCGGCCGGATCGTGTTCAACGAAAAACTGTTCCATTGCGCTGCGCCCGAGCCGCTGGGCAACAACGTCAACTGTTACGCCTCGCCCTCGCCCGCCATCGAACCCGGCCAGGTGTACGTCCATTTCGGCAGCTACGGCACTGCCTGCCTGGACACCGCCACGCGCCAGGTCCTCTGGCGGCGGCAGGACCTGCCCTGCCGCCATTACCGCGGGCCGCCCAGAGGACACCCTGATCATCGACCGCGATACTGCTGAAGAAGCTCGATGACGGACCGTTTGGTGCCTTGT
>CAIQIC010000443.1 GCA_903871765.1 uncultured Lentisphaerota bacterium | reverse complement strand
GGTCAGGCAAGAATGCCTGATTTACTTCGTCCGCGAATGAAGCAACGCCCGCAAGGGCTACCTGAGCAGTTACCTGAAAAAAGCCGTTGAACTACGAAGCCCGGTTCCGGTTATTCCTGGCCGGCGCCCTGGCGGATGGAATCCAGTTCTGCGCGCAGACTGCGGCTGCCGGCGGCGGAGTGGCCCAGGAAAAACACGCCGCCCACCAGGCTCCACAGCAGGCCACTGAAATAATACAGCAGGGAGAGCAGCAGCGCGCGGTGGCCATCCACCCCCACGCTGCGGAACAGCACGACGAAAAGTCCTTCGCGCACACCGAAGCTGCCCGGCGTCAGCGGAATGGCGGTGAGCACGCTGATGGCAGGGAAAAATGCGCAGAAATCGGCCAGGGGGACGTCCATCGCCAGACTGCGCCCCAATGCCGCACAGGCGGCGATTTGGAACAGCAGGTTCAGGAGGGAAAAGACGGCGGCCTCCGCCAGGGCGCGGGGCTGGCGATGATACGCGAACACCGTCTCGTAGACGCGCCGGAGCCGCTGACCCAGCAGGGTGCGTTCCGCCAGCCGCTGCAGAAAGGCCAAGCGCTCGAACAGGTTCCAGCGCAGGAGCAGCGGCAACCCCGCCGCCGCGCCGGCCAGGCCGGCGAACATCAACACCGCCGCGGCGCGGCCGGTGGTCGTGGCGCGGAACAGGGGCCAGTAAACCAAGGTCAGCACACAGCCAAAGACCATCTGCAGGATGAGACCGATGCCGCGGTCAATGAGCACGGTGGTGGCGGCCTCGGTCCGCAGCCGGACGGAGGCCCGGATCGTGTAGTAGATCCGCGCCATGTCGCCACCGCAGGCGCCCAACATGAAGGCGTTGAAAAACTGGCCGATAAAGAACATGCGGATGATATGGCCGGCGGATAGCGTAAAACCCTGGGCACGCAGAATACCGGCCCAGCGCAGGGCGGCCATCAACAGGCCGCCCAGCGCCAGCAGCGTGCCGGCGACCAGCCAGCCGGGGTGAGCCAGCGCGTCGCGCCCGGCGTCACGCAAGGTGGGCCCATCCACCCGGCATAACAGCCCGGCCAGCAGCGCCACACACAGCGCCGCGCGCAGTACTTTCCCGGCCCAGGTTGGCCATCGCCGTGCATTCATGTCAGGCAGACGCGCGCAACACATCACGGATGTCCTGGTACAGATCGTGCAGGCTTTGTTCCAGCGGGATGCCCGGCTGCCAGCCCACGTCGCGGTGGATGCGGTCCGTGGCCAGCACCGGCGGATGATCCGCCGGCCGCAGGCGTTCCGGGTCCACCTCGATGCGCGGCTGCACGCCGGCCTCGCGGCAGAGGATCTCCAGCAGGACGCGGATGCTGACGGGGCCGGCGGAGGCGATGTTATAGGCGGTGCCGGGACGGCCCCGCTCGAGCAACAGCCGGTAAGCGCGCACCACGTCGCGCACATCGGCGAAGTCCCGTTCGCTCGCCAGGTTGCCCACGCGGATCACCGGCTCCGCCCGGCCCAGCGCGATGCGGGCCAGTTGCTCGGCAAAGGTTGCGGCCACAAAATAACGCGCCTGGCCCGGGCCGATGTGATTCCGGGGCCGCGCCACGAGCGTCGGCAGGCCGTGCCGCCCCGCGTACAGCAGCGCCATTTGTTCCGCCGCGGCCTTGGACACGGCGTAGGGCGTGAGCGGCTGCAGCGGCGCATCCTCGGTCAGCCGCGCGAGGCGGGGGGGGCGGCCATAGACTTCGGCGGTGCTCACCACCAGCAGGCGCGCCTGCGGTGCTTCCAGCCGGAACGCCTCGAGCAAATTCAGGGTGCCCAGCACGTTGACGGAAAAACAGTCCACCGGCTGGGTCCAGCTTTGGGGGACGAAGGAGAGGCCGGCCAGGTGCACAGCCGCCTCCGGCTGCAAGCGGTGCACGGCGCGGCGTACGTCCGCGGCATCCCGCAAATCTCCCGTCCAGCCGGGAAACAGCTCCGCATCGTGCGCCGGCGTTATGTCCTGCAGCAAGGGCGTGTGCCCATGCGCCAGGAGTTCGGCCGCCAGATGCCGGCCGGCAAAACCGCGGGCGCCCGTGATCAGAATACGCATCATCCGCTCCAGATCCGCTGTAGATAGGCGAGCCCCTCGCGGATGTCCTCCGCGGGTTCGTCGGGCGAGGGCTCCAGCACCCGCAGGATGCCCGGCGCCGCGGCGAAGGGCCGCAACCGGTCGAAATCCACCATGCCGCGCGGCGGCATCAGATGGTCGTGCGCCGGAGGACGCACATCATGCAGGTGCATGCCGACCAGACTCGGCGCCAAGCGGGGCAGCCAGCGATCCTGCCGAATCTGCAGCAGATTCTCGCGAATCTGGCCGTGCCCGACATCATACCAGCATCGGACGCGGGGCGAGTGGAAATACTGCATGAGCGCTTCCATTTCGACCTCGGAGGGCACTGTTTCCCACCACGGCAGCAGTTCCAGCGCCAGCACGACCCCGGTTTCGTCCAGCACGGGTAACAGTTGCTCCAGCCCCTGCCGGAGCCAAGCCACGTGCTGCGGCGCCCGCTGGTCCCGCGCCGTTTGGAGATTCAACTTGATTTTCTCATAGGCGGGGTTGCCGGTTTCCCCGCGTTCGGCCAGCGCCACCAGGTCCCGGGTGCGCCGGGTCATGTCAACGCCGCCCGCGTGGACCACCACCACCCGTGCCGCCACCGACGCGGCAAAGCGGATGGTGGTTTTCGTATGGCGCACAGCCGCCGCGCGGACGCGCGGATCCGGGCTGGTAAAGGGGTACAGTTCCGGGCTGCCCTGTGGCGCGCCGACGGGCAGCGGACAGAAATTATGCACGCTATCCACGCACACGGCGCCACTGCGCACCATGCGCTCCACACCGGCCACGAGATCTGCGCGCAGGTCATAACCCAACTCAACGCGCGTAAAGCCCAGCTCAAGGATTTCCTCGAGCATGGCTTCGCCGGCGACGTGGCGGCCCGCGTTCCAGCGGGTTGTCAGGGCGTAATCCATGCCGCTCCGGTTCAGCGCACTGCCGGCGCCGACCGGCGCGGACCCGCCCGGCCGTCCCTGCAGCGCACCGGGTTTAGACCGCCCGCAAGCGGGCCCGGGCCGCCTTGCGGCGCCGCTTCTCGCTCGGCTTTTCAAAATGCCGATGCGCGCGGATTTCCCGCATGGTGCCTTCCTTGTCCATTTTCTTTTTCAGACGGCGCATGGCCTTGTCTACCGACTCGCCGCGCTTAACTTTTACTTCCGCCACGGTTGTTCCTTCCTCCCTCGCTATCGCAGCCCCCCCTCCGCGTTCTGCGGCGGTGGGCCATGTCATTGCTGGGCTCACGCTAGTGCAATGGCGGGAGCTTGTCAATCCGCCGCTTGAGGCTGTCGTTTGCTGTTCCGCGCGCGGCTTGATTAAATTTTTTATCTGTTTTTACCTTGCCGTCTTGCTCCGTTTCAAGTAGACTTCCGCGCCACTGAAAGGGCAATCTTATGGCATATGTGTGTGAAGTATGCGGCAAGGGTCCGCGGGCCGGCAGCCGGGTGATTCGACACGGTTTGGAAAAACGCAAGGGCGGCATCGGATTGCACACCACCGCCGTCACCAAGCGGCGCTTTTTGCCCAACCTGCAGAAACTCCGCGTACGCGAGGGCGGCACCGTGCGGTCCCGCCGTGTGTGTACCGCCTGCATCAAGGCGGGCAAGGTCCTCAAGGCCTGAGCGGCGCGACCACCCCGCCAGCCGGGATCATTCGTCTATGCCCCACGAGCTTCCAGCCCCAGCCGCCGAGATGCGGGTGGACGGCACAACGGTGTCTTTGCCCGTAGTGCAGGATAGCGCCGGCAACCGGGCGGTGGATATCCGTTCCCTGTACAAGACGGCGCGGGTGCTGACCTACGACCCCGGTTTCGGCAACACGGTTTCCTGCCGGAGCGCCATCAGTTTGGTGGACGGCGACAAGGGCCTGCTCCTCTACCGGGGTTATCCCATCGAGACCCTCACGGAGCACTGCACGTTCGTCGAGGTCGCTTATCTCCTGATCCACGGGCAGTTGCCGTCCCATGCGGAGTCCGAGAAATTCTCCGAGTTGCTCAACCGGCATTCGATGATCCACGAGGACATGCGCACGTTTTTCCGGCGCTATCCGGAGCACGCGCATCCCATGGCCGTCCTTTCCGCCATGGTGGTGTCCCTGTCCAGCTTCTATCCCGAGGTCGAAAACATCGAGGAGGACATTGACATCGCCGCCACGCGCCTGCTCTCCAAGTTGCGCACGATCGCGGCCTTCTCCTATAAGAAATCCATCGGCGAGCCGGTCATCCAGCCGAGCTACAAACTGTCCTACTGCGCCAATTTTCTCAACATGATGTTCGCCGCGCCGGTGACCAATTACCGGATTGACCCGGCCCTGATCCGCGCAATGAATCAGCTTTTCATCCTCCATGCCGACCACGGGCAGAACTGCTCCACCTCCACCGTCCGACTGGTGGGCAGCGCCGGGGCCAACCTGTATGCCTCCATCTGCGCCGGCATCTGCGCCCTCTGGGGCCCGCTGCATGGCGGCGCCAACCAGGAGGTCGTCGAGATGCTCGAAACTATTTTCCGGGAGGGCGGCCATGTGGACCAGGTCATCGCGCGGGCCAAGGACCGGAAGAAGCCACAGCGGCTGATGGGTTTCGGCCACCGCATCTACAAAACCTACGATCCCCGCGCCGCCATCGCCAAGAAAATCTGCCGCGAGATTTTCGACCGCATCGGCCGGCAGGATCCCCTCATGGACATCGCCCTCGAATTGGAGGCCAAGGCCCTGGCCGACCCCTACTTTCAGGAGCGCCAGCTTTACCCGAACGTGGACTTTTACACCGGCATCTCCTACCGGGCCTTGGGCTTCCCGACGAACATGTACACCGTCCTTTTTGCCATCGGTCGTCTCCCCGGTTGGATTGCCCAGTGGCAGGAGTTGCGTCGCGATCCGGATCAGCGCATCGGCCGTCCTCAGCAACTCTACACCGGCCCCATGGAGACACACTTCGTGCCCATCGAGAAACGCGCGTAGGACGCCCCCGGGGAATGAAATAGCAGTTGATTCTGTCGTGCGAGACGTTATACTGGCAGGCAGGTTATGTGGTTGTCGTGTAAGCCCAAAGGAGCCGGTATTATGAAGCATCTGCTATGTTGTGTGACCGGTTTGGCGATGCTGAGCGCCACGGCACCGGCCGCGGAGACCACCACCCCGCCTCCGGCCCCCGCCCCATCGGTCAATTCCGTCAGGATCATCAAAGCGGATCTGGTCGAACCCCGGCAGCCGTACAAGAAGGACCAGAAACCCCCGGATCCCCACAAGAAAAACAAACAACTGATCATCACCATCGCCCGCGTGAGCACGTCCGATTTGGGCGAACTGCGTGTGCGGTGGAGCTTGATCGGGCAGGATGTGGGGGAGCACAAAACGATCGAGATCGGTTCGGGCGACATCTCTGTCGCCTTGACGAATATGTCGCCGGTCTGCGTCACCAGCGAACCGCCGGTCAGCATCACCTATACACCCTCGAAGTTCGAGGGTGGCAAGACCACCCCCGCCTCCGGCAACCGCTTGAGCGGTTGGAGCGTGCAAGTGTATCAGGGCGCGGCACTCGTGGGCGAGAAGTTCAGTCCCTCCAGCCTGAAGAGCGATCTGCAAAAAGCGTCGGTCCCCAAGAAGGAACCGCCGCCGAAAACAACCAAGGGTAATAAATAATCCCCAGGACCCGGGCGCGCCAGCGAGCCGCTCGTCCACATCGTAGAGCCCGGCAGCCGCAGCGCATCGGGTTGGGGATCGTCGCCTGGCCTTCATTAACTGCTTTACCTTTGGCCGGCCATTGACCAATATGCGCCGCGCGGACGGGCCAGTAGCTCAGGTGGCAGAGCACGAGCCTTTTAAGCTTGTGGTCGCGGGTTCGATTCCCGCCCGCCTCACCAGCCTTCGCTCGGCGCTTCGCTTGAGCTTCGGCTGGGCAGGCCAGACTTCGTTCGGTCAGATCCTCATCCCGGCCGGGATGACGGCGCCCTTCGGAATGACGATGATGCCGTCTTTGACGGTATACAACGGGGTTTCGG
>CAIQIC010000442.1 GCA_903871765.1 uncultured Lentisphaerota bacterium | reverse complement strand
CGCTCGCTCCGCAGCCCTCGGTGATGCTGTCGCCAACGATCATGGCCCACTTGCTTCCCGGGGTGGCTGGTACCGGGGTGCTGGCCGCATCGACTAACAGGCCGGTGACCCGCAGCACGCTCAGGCCGCTTTTCCCTTGGCTACCCCAGCGCTCCTGTTGCCACGACCCTTGCTGCACATAGACAGCCAATTCGTGGCGCCCGGCACCGGTGATTCCTTCGATGGCGATCTCGCCCGCGCACGGGATATTGGATTTCCAGATGCCATCGATGGAGTAGGCCAACGGCGATGGCTTGCAGGTTGTCTGATTGGTGGAGATGTCGAGCCGGAGCTTGGCCACCGGTTGCGGGTTCTTGCTTTCCCAGGTCACCCGGAAATACGCCCCCGGGTTCCATGTCTGGCGGAAGATCTTGCCCGCGCGGCCCGCGTCGCCGGTCCAGTTGCCCGGTGAAAAGACGAAGGCCGGCGAATCAACGGGGATGGTCATCAAGGATGCGTCTGCGGCGTGAAGGCGTGTGATGGCCGTGAGCATCGCCACGCCAAGCACCAAACATTGTCTGATACGGTTTGTTCTCATTGTCTCACAAAGGTATCCAAGCGCCAGCGGCATCAACCCCATTGTGGAAAGACCTGACCACACATTGGCGTGTTCGGCAGGATGCCGGCGCTCCCCCAATTTTCAGACCGGCTGATCGATATCGTTTCATGGCTTGATGGCGGTAAATGAATTTCCTATGGCGTCACGCTGAGGTTGTCGAAGCAGTTGGGGTCATAGCTGGATATCAGGTAGATCATGCCGTTCTTGCGGATATCATTCTGCACGCAGGCCACCTCCTTTCCGTCCAGACCGGCCCGGATTTCATTGCCCTTGAAGCTAAGCGTAAGGTTATGCCAGGTGCCGGCAGTGAAACCGTCAATCTTGCCCGTGGCAAGCGGTGTCACCTCGGCCTTTTTTTCCTCTTTGCCATCAGCGCGTTTGGCGGTTTCAAGCGAACCTTTCTGATCGGAGGCGTATTTCGGAATCACCCCAGAAACATAATTTTCGAGTCGTCCCTGTAGGGCGTCGCCTCGGTCGAGCGCACGGCGGGTGTAACCACCGTGCCGGCATCTGATGATAATTCCTGCGCCTTGCCGTCAAGCTGGACCCTGGCTGAAAAGCTGGAGCGAAATGCCCCCATCCCCGGCACGGTCACCGTGAACGTGCGCCCATCCGCAGCCAGAGCCGCGTTCACCGCGGCGGCTTCCGGCGCCGCCGCGCCCGCCGTCCAGGCCGCGGTGGGCAGCACCGCGGCCGCGGCCAACATCAGCCTCACGCGCCAGCTCCAGGAAACGGGGCCATGCATACATGCGAACATGTGCGGAGCCTAACCATTATCGCAGCGCGTTCAAGCCGCGAAAGCGATGCTCGTGTGGCAGCGCCAAACCGCAGGTGCGACGTGTTACGGCCAGTTCTGATGGCCGGCCGCACGACGCCGGTCGAGCTTACGACTACCCGGGCAGGGCGTTGGTGCATTCCTTGATCAGCGACGAAGGCGTACACTGCTGGAAGAGCAACTTCCCGTCCGCAGCGAAGAGGCTGATGATCAGCCCGTAAAATTCCCGGCCGCCCTTGGCTTCGCCACTGGACGTCTTCTTGGTTGCCGCGCGAAAGGCCAGCGGCACGCCGTCGCCATCGAAGACGACGGTCTGACCGCGCATGAGTTTGGGCAGGAGAATATGTTCCGCGGCATCCCGCCGGTAGGTGCCCGAAGCATCGCCGGCCTTGTGGCTGAAATATTCCAGCATCATCTGGCAGCGTTCCGGCATTTCGTTATTCTTCGATGTCAGGGTAATGCGCGGAATCAGTTGCAGGCTGCTCTTGGTCTCGTCGTCCGCATTGACCTGCTGAACCTTGGAATACATGCTGGCGGTCAGGTTGAAATAATAGGCGGCCGCCTTGAGTTCGGAAGAAGCATAGTTCAAGGGTAGCGCGTGCAGCGCATTGGGCGGCACGGGCGGCTCCTTGCCGGGTGCATAGAAGGCAACTTTTACCGGATTCATTTCGTTGGCGGCGGATTTCGAGGCCAAGGCTTCCCGGATAAAAGGGTCGTCCAGCAGACGATCTTTCTCGGCTTTGACGGCCTCCACCCCGGCGGCATTCGTTTGCGCCCCCAACTTCTTTTGCAGGGCGGACATCTGCCGCATATATTTCGCGCCGGCATCTAGAATCCGGGAAGTTTGCGCCAGGCGCTGCGTTGTCATTTGTTCCTGCCATGCGGTTTGCAGTGCGCGCAGGGCCTCCGGCTCGGAGACTACGGCCTCGTCCGGTATTTCCGGCGCGTTGAGAAAACGCCTCTTTTCGTCGCGCAGAATGATCAGGTGTTTCAATTCGCCCTGATCCTGCAGGACGCTCTCCAGCCGGTCCAGGCCATCGGAATATTTAGACTGGATCGCTTTGACCTCAGCGCTTCCCTGGCGCAGCGTCCCCTTGATGGCGGTCTCGAACTGCCGCTTCATATCGTCCAGGGCCGCAACGGCCGACCCTTCCGCGGGGGCGGCGGGCGCTTGTCCCAAGCCAGCCAGCAAAATCAAGCTGCTGATTAAACGGCGCACAACGCAGTTCCTTTTGGCGGTATTTAACCGGAATATCAATCCGACACACAAGCTAAATAATTACATAAGAAATTGCTTTGGCGCGCCGGATCGCGCCGCCGGCCGGCCGGGTGATCGTGGCAATAGGGCGGGGAGGGCAAGGCTGAGGATGCGCTGCATTGCGATGGCCTGTTTCGTCGGGAAGGGTGGCAACATTATCGAACGCTTTTGAGCTTCAATTTGTACCGGCTGGCGAGTCCATCCAGCATCAGCGTGAGGATGGTGCAGCTCATGCCGATGAAGGGGACCCCGAGCGGTTTGCCGGTGACCGAGTCGTAATGCTCGCTGATGCCGTTCTTGAGGGCGTTGGCGATGGTTTTGTCGGCGATCGCGGCGGCGATCTCGCGGTAGCCCTGCTGCGCGAAGCCGCCCGCCACCTGGTAATTCGGGGCGGGCCAGACGTCCCCGCGCCAATAACTGTTCGACACCCAGCGCTTGTCCTTGCGATCCACCGTCGGGATCGGCAGCGGCGTCTGCCAATGCTCCGTCAGGATGGCCTCCGCCATGCGCTTGGCCATCGCCGGGGTGGGGACCTCCGCCATCAACGGCATCCAACTGCCGATGGTCGCCAACTTGATCTTTTCCAGGGTATCCCGCTTCACCGCCAGGAACGTGCCGCTCTCCTCGTCCCACATGTGCCGGCGCACGGCCGCGACGGATTTTGCGATCCGCTGCTGGCGTCGCTTGGCCATCGCGGTATCGCCCAGCGCTTCCGCCAGGCGCGCCAGGCTGCGCTCGGCGCCGATCAGATAGCCCGTGATTCCCGGCAGACAGATGTCGCCATACCACGGGCCTTCGCCGTCGCCCTTGCGCACCGGGTGCGGCGTGAGCTTGAGGTCATCCAGGTTGCACTCGTAATCGAAGGTTTCAAAGCGGGCATGCTGAACCACCCCGCTGTACGAGCCGACGGCAACCAGGCCGACATTGGTCACGTCCCGTTCGCGCCAGTACCAGTCGTGGAACTTTTCCAGCGGCCCGAGACTCTGCCGGAGGAGTTCCTTGTCGCCATTGCGCCGGAAGACCCGTTCCAACCCCCAACCGAGAATGGGGATTTGCGAATAGGCCGGATACTCGTTCCAGGTTTGGGTGTTCCTGGGTTCGATCATGCAAGGGATCATGTCGTGCGCGTACGCGGGGCGCTGCGCGTTCCAGCGTTCCTGGAAATCCCAATAGTTCCGGAAGATGTCGCGAATGATGGCCTGCTGGTCGGGCAGGATCGCCAGCAGATCCACGATGAACATGGAGTCCCAGATCCACTGCCCGTAGAAATCATTGCCCGTGCCGGCCTGCAACCAGCGGTGTTGCAAAGTGCCCTCAGGAGGTTTGATCTTGCCCAGGACACATTGACGGAACACATCCTCTGCCAGGCGCATGAGTTCCGGGTCGCTCGATTCGAAAAGCGCCTGGATGTCGCCGGCTGGCGCTACTGCGGCTGCCCGGGCGGGCGCAGCCCACCGGGACAGCAGCAGCGAGCCCATGGTGCCCGCCAGGCTTCGGACCATGAAGGTTCGGCGATTCATGTTGTTCCTCACCAGACTTTGAGCATGAGCGCGCCGGTTCCGGGATTTTCGAACGGACCAGACATGGGATTTGCCTCGTTCCGGTGCTTGCCGAAGTAGTCGGTGGCAACGCGCAGCGGCGTGCCATCGCGTTGTTCATAGGGCAGATTCGGGATGCGCGCCTTGCCGAGCAGCTCGGTGGTCACGAGTTTGCGCGTACGTTCGCCGGCCCAGGCTTTGTCGAGGATGAACTCGAGGTAGAAGCCGTCGGCCTTCTCCATCAGTTTGAGCGCCGGATCGAACTCCGGTTTGAGAAGCGGCTCGGTTTCATGCTTGCAGGGCTTGGCGCCCTTGAGGAACACGTTGCCGTCCATCCGGACGGGCAGGCGCGTGGCATCGTAGGCGCTCAGGTCGCTGCGCTCCGTGAATACATTGTTGAAATACCGGTCGTCGCCGTTCGGGTTGTCGTGCAGGCCCGCGACCACGGTGGAGTGCGCCTTGTGGAACGGGGTCAGGCGGGCATCGAAGGTGTTGATCCGGAAGGCGCCGCCGAACAGGTTGTGGACGTAGGCGCCGCCTTGCGACAGGGAAAGGAGCGAGGTGGGCGACAGGAACACATTGTTGTCCACCAGGAAGGGGCCGTGATCCACCTCCACGAACAGATCCTGGTCCGCGTTGTCGTGGAACAGGTTGCCGGAGACGCGCGCGCCCTGCGCCATCCAGTCCAGCCAAAGCCCGCGGCAGGTGCGGTAGATGTGGTTGCCGCGGATTTCGACATCAATGGCAGCATGGAACTTGATGCCCGCCATCTCGGCGCCCGTGAACAGGTGCCGGACGTGGATGTCGTGGATGACGTTGCCGGTGACGGTGCTGAACGAGCAACCCAGACTACCCACGACGCCGGCCTGCTCGCAGTGGGAAATGGTGTTATGGCGCACGATGTGATGGCCGATGGTTTCCTTGTTCCAACCGTTCTTCAGTGCGCGCTGGATGGTCCCGACATAGCCTTCGGCGGACTCCGCCCGGTTGTCCCATTCGTCGCCGTACTTCCCGAGCGCGACGCCCGCACAGGTCGAGTGGCTGATCGTGTTGCTCTCGATGATCCAGCCCTTGCTCCAGTGCGTGCCGATCAGGCCGACCTGCTCGGCGGTGGGCGGCGCCCACGGCGTGGCCGCATTCCGGAGGGTGAAGCCGCGGACCGTGATGTAATTCCGGCCAGGCTTGTCCGGGTAGAACACCGCCTGGCGGACATTGATCTCCACCAGCTTCTCATTGGGGTTGACGCCGGGGAACTGCGCCCAGAGCGTGGTGTTTTCCTTGTCCACCTGGCCGAACCAGAGCGGGGTGGGGCCCGCGGGTTTCAGAACCTCTTCGAGTTTGGCCGCCTCGGTCAGCCATTCGCCGTTGAGATAGACGGCCCCGGTGTGATGCCGGCGGCCTTGATCGCTGAACCAGTCGCCGTGGATGAGATCGCTGTAAGGGTTGAAGCGGCCGAAAAACGAGTTGGGGAGTGTCACTTCCCAGACGTCGTCCTGAATCTTCACCCAGTTCGTAACGACTTCCGATCCCTTGAGCTCGACCTGTTCGCCGGGCGCGGCCTGGTAAACGATGCGTTTCGTGTCGGATTCGCCGCCGCGCGGCGGGCTGATGCGTTCACGGTACACGCCGACGTGCACGGTGACCACGTCGCCCGGCTGCGCAAGATCCGCCGCGCGCTGGATCGTGCGCAGGGGGGCGGCCGGCGTGCCGGGGTTGGCGTCGCGGCCGGTGACGGCCACGTGGATTTCGGCGGCGTACGCGGCGGCGGCGAGCGCGCAGAGGATCGAGAGAGTGATGAAGAATTTAGACATGTTGGTCCTTGTTCTGACTAACGAGAAATCATCCGAATGTTGCACCCCTTCAGGGTGCGAAACCTATCGAACCAATGTCCTGACCCGGCGATTCTCGCCGGGCTATCATGTTGCCGCCCTGCAGGCGGCCCGTTACGCAGTCCACTGTTGCCCTTGCAGGAAACATCACGAACCGACACCTGACCCCGGCGATTCTCGCCGGGCTACCATGTTGCCGCCCTGCAGGCGGCCCGCAATGTTCTCCAACGGAGAACAACATGTCAGCCCAGGGCATCGCCCTGGGTTACAGCCCGTTGGTCATGCCATAACACCCTGCAGGGGTGCAACATCCGCAAAACGATTTTTCGCACGCAGCGAGACTAACGGTTGCTGTCCTTGAGCGCCCGGAACATCGCCAGCATGTTGGCCGTGGGCGTGGTGGCCTGGACATTATGGACGGCGTCGAAGACGAAACCGCCGTCCGCGCCGAAGATCTCCACCCGCTCGCGCACCTCGCGGTAGACCTCGTCCGGTGTGCCGAACGAAAGCGTCTGCTGCGTGTTGGCGCCGCCCCCCCAGAAGGTGAGGTGCTGGCCGAACTCGCGTTTCAGTTCGCGCGCGTCCATGCGGGCGGCTGAGCATTGGACAGGGTTGAGGATGTCGAACCCGGCCTCGATGAACTCCGGCAGCAGTTCGCGCACGGAGCCGCAGGAATGGATGAACGTCTTCCAGGCGCTCTTCTGGTGGATCAGCTTGTTGACCCGCTCGTGGTAGGGCTTGAACATCTCGCGGTAGGCCGCCTTCGAGATGAACAGGCCGCGCTGCGTGCCGAAGTCCGTGCCGGTGATGAACACCGCCTGGACGCGGTTGCCGAGGATGCCGATCAGCGTTTCGATGTTCTGCAAGCCGATCTCGCACTGCCGCTCGAAGATCGCGTGCACGTAATCCTTGCGCGCGACGGTGGAGACGTACCATTCCTCGATGTCGCGGATGCCCTTGGGATATTTCATCCAGGGACCCGGCACGAGGGCGATGTCGCCGAACGCCGTGCCGGGCATGGTCAGTATGACACCATGGTCGCCCTCCTCCAGCTCCGCGCTGCGCCGGCGGTAGAAGGCGAGGTCCTCCGCGCCGAGCGGGCCGAATTCCTCCAGGTTGTCGGCGACGTTGAGGTGGTCGTCGTCCACCGGCGGCTGGCGGATGATGGAGTCGAAGAAGTGCGCGCCCTTGGGCATGCGGCCGCTCGGCGGCGCGGCGCGGTCGCCCTCAGGATAGATCAGCCAGTCGCCGTTGGCGTCGGTCGTGATGGCGAAATGTTCCGGCACCAGCACCGGCGTGCCGTCGAACAGCGTCAGCGGCCGCCAGCCGGCGTTCTCGAAGCCGAACATCGTCTTGCGCGGCGTCAAGGGGACAACGTCGATGCCGAGCGCCGCGCGCAGCTCGGAGTCCACCTCGCCGAGCATCTGATACGGCTCGACCACCTTGACGCGATACTGCTTGTCGCCGATCACCGCCTGCCGCAGCCGGTGCACCGCGGCGACGTGGATGCCTGTCACGGCCGATCCGCCGAAATCCACCGGCACGCGGTCCGGCTGCCGGTGGTCCAGGGCCATCTGCAAACGCGTGCGACTGTTCATGGATCCTCCGTTTGGTGAGCGCTGACTGTAGGACAAACGCCCGGCCCGCGCAATCATTATCCGGCCGGACCCCGGCCTCCTGGGTCGGTCCGGCCCCGTGCTCAGGGCTGATTCATCCTTGGATGTAACCGCCATCGGTGTAACGCATTCGGGATAACGATCTATCGGGAGCATGTCTCGGGAAGCGCACGCGTCCTCGCGTGCTGTGCGGCGCGTCCCTGCGCCGCATGTAATCGGATCGGTCGGCGAGGACGCCGACCGCAACACGCGGGGACGCGTGTGCTCCCGCCCCCAATCAAAATCTGAACGAGTTGCCCCAAAGCAAGCATCAGCCCTGGCCCTGCGCCGTTCGCCATTATGGCCTTGACCCGCCCGGCCGTCGGGGGCACGCTCCCAGCGTGCCGTTGGGAGACGCGCAATCGTCAGCACCGCGACCCCCGCGCGAGCACCCGGGTGCGCCGCGCGATCCAGCCCCCGCCGGGGAGCGGCAAAAGCAAAATGAGGGACAGCATGATAAAGCCTCGCATGACCGCGCCCATCGCGGTACGGGGAATCGGGGTGCGGTTACCGGCAGGGACGGCGGGCACGCTGAAAATTCAAATCGGCCACCCTGCGCGCGATCCGCATCCGAGCGGAGACTGGTATTGTCCGTTGCGGATTCATGGTTTGGGGAAGGAAACTGTCAGAACATATTCTGATGTTGATTCCCTCCAGGCGCTGCACTTTGCGCTGGGCCTTCTGGATCTCGAGGTCCGTGCGTTTGCCGGGACCGGTCAACTGTCTTGGCTTAAGCACGCGCATCGCGGATTGAAACCATGGCTGCCGAAGCGAAAACTGCGACCTGATCCCAGAACCCTTGTCAAGGGTCATGTCCATGAATAAGGTGGGAAATGACACATAATAAGTTATATCTATTAGTGTTAATGGTGATATTGTTCAGTCATATATTAATGGCATCTGATGATATTCTAAAAAAAGAGGATGTGATTGCATATATTGGTATTGATGAGGATTGTGGAGTTGTACCTAGATCG
>CAIQIC010000441.1 GCA_903871765.1 uncultured Lentisphaerota bacterium | reverse complement strand
TGGCCCTGGGAGCCGTGGGCGTCATCGGCAAGCCTTACACCGTCAATGATATCTTGCAGAAAATCCGTCGCGTGCTGCACCCGGTTCAGGCTGGTAAATAGCAGGCCGCTTGGGGGAGGCCCTATGAAACGCATTATAGCGATTGACGAGCAGGCGTTCATCGATGCCCTGCGCCATGCGTTCGCGGAGGGCAAGGAGCCGCCGCCGCAGCACGCGCCGGCGACCCGCTGACCTCGGGATGAAGCCAAGCCAGGACTCCAGAGGGGACGAAACGGATCTGCTAGCGCGCGCGCTTCAGCCACCGGTAGAGTCCATAGACGGCCGTCAGCACCAGCACCACGAGCGAGATCCAGTGCAGGTTGCGGCGCGCGATCTCCGCGACGTCCTTCCAGTGTTCGCCAAAAAAATAGCCGAGTCCCAGGAACGTGCAAACCCAGACAAAGGCGCCGGAGTAGGCATAGGCCGCGAACGACCGGTACTCCAGATGCGATGTTCCGGCGACCACCGCCGTGAAGTGCCGCACGCCCGCAATGTAGTAGCCGACGAACAGGGCCCAGTGGCCGATCCGCGCGAACCATTGGTGCACCACGTCGAGCCGCGCTTCGGTCACGTGGAGGTATCCTCCGAACTTATGAATGAATCCCAGCCCCAGCGTGCGGCCAATGGTATAACTCGCCGATATGCCGCACGCACTCCCCAGGAAGGCCACGATCAGCACCGGCACAAGTTTCAGATGCCCCTGCGAGACGAGAAAACCGGCGTACACCAGGATCGACTCGTCGGGAATCGGCAGGCCCACGATCCCGAACATGAGGAGCGCAAAAATGGCGGCATAGCCGTACTGGGTGACCCACTGAATAATCAGATCCATGTTATGATCCAGAATATTCCAACAGCCATCCGGTACGGCGCCATCGTCAGCCGGCCCGCCCTCAGGCGTCGCGGTTTTCAGCGGCGCGCTGTTTGGCCAGCCGCTTGTTGCGGCGGTACTCGACGATCTTGGCGAGCCAGATCGTGATTTCACAGATGCCCACCAAGGGGATCGCCATGTAGACCATCGACAGCGGGTCGGCCGGCGCCAGCAGTGCGGCCAGGATCACGGCGCTGGCGATCATGACTTTGCGGCCATGGGCCACCGTGGCGGCGCTGACAACACCCAGCCGGACCAGAATCAGGATCACCAGGGGCACTTCAAAGGTGATTCCGCACGACAGCATGAATTGCGTGACGAACTCGATGTAGCTGGTCACGGTCCACTGCGGTTTAATCTTCATCCACTTGCTGTATTCGATGAACATCCACAGCGTCCGCGGCACGATCAGGTAATAGCAGGCCGCGGCCCCGGTGATGAACAGCACCGCGCCCCACGCGAAGGCCGGCACCATCAGGGCTCGCTCCTTGTGCTTCAGCGCCGGCAGGATGAACTGGCCGATAAAATAGAAGATGAGCGGTGATGCGACTAGAATGCCGCAGTAGAACGCCAGTTGCATGGACAGCACGAACGAATCGGACACGTTCAAGCTTTGCAGAAAAGTCTCCGGCGGGATCCCGACCCTGTCCAGCGGTTTCTCCAGGAAGAAGAGCAGCTTGTTGGCGAAGATCAGGCAGACATTGAAGCCCACAAACAACGCGCCGGCAATCTTGAATAACGTCCGCCGCAGATCCTCGAGGTGTTCGAGAAACGGCTTGGTTTCGCCTTCCCCATCCTCGGATGCAGGTTCAGTCGGTGGGCTAACGTCGGGTAACTTCTTGGCCCCCCACCACGCACCATATCTGATGAGCCATTTTAGCAAGCGCGTCCGTCACTTGATGAGCAAGGGCTAGTTCAGCTTGGGATCGTTGGGCTGGGATGCGTCAGCGCTGGTCGCGGGCGCTTCCGGCTTCGATGCTTCAGGCCCGGGCTCGGGCCGGGCGGGCGGCGTGTCATCGTGAACGTCCCGCTGCCCCTTCTTGAATTCCTTCATGGCATCGCCAATGCCGCGGGCCAGTTCAGGCAGTTTCTTGCCGCCGAACAACAGGAGCACAATGACCAGCGCCAGAATGATGTGCCATTCGCTCAATACTGCCAGTTGCAAGGCCATAAGCTTAAGTCTCCGTAACCACCACCCTACACGATTCGTCCGGCCCTGTCAATACCGCCGGCCCTGGTCGGCCGAATCGTTTTTTAGCGCACGCCGAGCGCGTCCTTGATGGACTGCAGAATATTGGATTCGTGCATGTCGCGCGCGACGATGGCGCCGTTGCGGCTGATCAGAAACAGCGAGGGCTCGCCGACGATGCCGAGCTGGCGGGTCAGTTGCTCGTTGTGCACCACGAGGCCCCAGCTCATGGCGTGTTCTTGTGCGAACGCGGCCAACTGCTCCGGCGTGGCTATCGGCTCCATGTTGACGCTGACGATCTCCAGCCCGTCTTTCTGGTGCAGTTGATAGGCCGTAGCCAGTTGCTTGAGGGTGCGCGAATAGAGCGTGAAACCGCGCCCGAAGAAATCCATCACGACAACTTTGCCGCGCAGATCGGAAAGCTTGAAGGTCCGGCCTTGCAGGTCGGTGCAGGTCGCGTCGGGAAACAGCTTGCCGGGCCCGAAGGCGGCTTTACGGCGCGCGCTTTCCATCATCGTGACGATGATCGAGGACGCCCCCTTCGCCACCGGGCGCGTGACGGTCAGCGGCACCTCGCTGCCCTGGCCGCCGGAGAACGGATATTGTTCCGCGTTGTAGTAGCGGCTCTGCTCGAATTCCTCGATGAGCTTGCTGATCTCCTCTTCCTTGCCGAGCCGGTAATAGTTGTCGGCCAGCATGGCATAGAGACGACCCACCTTAGCGGGGCTTTTCGCGCCGTATTGCTCCAGTGTGCTCCGTAGCACCGCAATGGCGCCCTGCGGGTCGCCGCGCATCTGGCCGAGCGCCATCGCCTTGACGCGGTTCAGCTCGACGAGCTGATCCCAGGCCTTCGCCTTCTCGGCACGCGCGGCAATGGCGTCCATTTGCTGGGTCAAGCCGCTCCACTCCGCCTGCGTGTAGTAACCGTGATTCATGGATTGCAGCTTGCTGAACGTCGCGCGGATGTCCGCATCCAGGTTGTCCGCCTCGACCGCGCGCGCCGCGGCGCAGCCCAGCGCACTGGCTGCCATCACCGCCAACATCAATTTCTTCATGAGCATCGCCTTTCAGGTTGAACAAGTGCAAGGTACATCAACCCCGCCGCTAAATAAAGCAGAAAACTTTTTGAGCAGGCAGCTCTTTTCGGGCGATACGGGCGCCCCCCACACAGGGGCCGACCTGACAGGCGTCTGTATCTAGACAGGGTTGGCGTCTCCTTCGGCGGCGCATCCTCGGCCCGCGCCGGGCACAGCGCGAGTCATATTCTGTCGAGGCCCGTGGTTTCCAGCGCGGAGCGCTATGGGCAGCTCACGACTGTTGCACGGTCTCGATCATCGCGAAGATATTTTCCAGCGGCGTACCGGCCTGGACATTGTGGCAGGAGCAGCAGATGTAGCCGCCGCGCCCCGCGCCCAGCGTGGCCAGGCAGCGCCGCGTTTCGGCGCGCACGTCGGCAGGCGTGCCGCGCGGCAACGCGAACTGGTTGTCCACGCCGCCGTGGAAAATCACGCGGTCGCCGAAGGCCCGCTTCAACTCCGCCAGGTCCATGCCGGGACACGCGTGCTGGATCGGGTTGAGCACGTCCACGCCGCAATCGAGGATCGGCTTGAGCAACGGCCGCGCCGCGCCGTCGGTGTGGTAGAAAACCTGCAGGCCGTGCGCGTGGATCAGGTCGCACCAGCGTTGCAGCCGCGGCTGCAGGTGGCGCTGCCACAGCGCCGGCGAGATGAGCAGCGACTGCTGGCCGGCGATGTCGTCGCTAATGAACACCAGGTCGAGCGTCCGGCCGGCGCGCGCGAAGAACCGCCGCATCATCTCCGTCTGGATCGTCTCCACGCGGTCGAGGATGGCGTCCACCAGCCCCGGATTTTCGAGGAGGTCCATCAAGGACTGTTCCAGCCCGCGCAACTGGCAGTAGATTTCGTAGAACGAGACCCACGGCCCGATGACGGCGAATTCCGGCGCCGCGGCGCGCGCCCTGGCCACCGCGCCGTCGTAGTCGAAACGGGCCACGTCCGGCCACCACGGGTAGCGGTCGAGCGAGGCGGGTGTGTTGAAATCCTTCAGCGGCGCCGCGCCGAACTCGGCATAATGCGCGACACCGGCCTGGATGTCCTTGAGCGGCACGCCCCACATCGTGCGGCTGCCGCCGCACTCGGCGCCCGCGCCCGACTGGGCGCCGGCGCGCTCGCCGACCTCGGTTTTGTAGTCCATGAAGACCCAGACGATCTTGTCGAGGCCCAGGGCGCGATAGACGTCGAGATCGTCGTTGACGCGGAAGTGCGCGCGCAACGCCGCGCCGATCTCCGGCGTGTGCCAGAGGTCCACCGGCGCGCGGTCGGCGGCCTGGCGGTGGAGGGTCGCCAGAATTCGTTCTTTCGGTTTCATCAAGATGGTCTCCGTGGTGCCGGTTGCGGGCCGCATCATTTTTCGAAATAGGTGTAGCCGCGCAGGCCGTTTTCGTAGGCATCCACGATTTCGCGGCGCTCCTCCGGCGTGATGCGGCCCGCGCGCACCGCCTGCTCGGCCATCTGGCGCACGCGGTCGAGCATGGTGGGCGGCTTGTGCTCCACGTACGTGAGCACGTCCGCCACCGTGTCGCCGTCAATCTCCTGCGCGAACTCCAGCACGCCATTGCTGCCCAGCACCAGGCTCACCACGTTGGTATCGCCGAAGAGATTGTGCAGGTCGCCCAGCGTCTCCTGGTAGGCGCCCACCAGGAACACCCCCATGTAGTACTCTGCATCGTTGAGCTCGTGCACCGGCAGCATCTCCTTGACGTCGTGCAAATCAATGAATTTGTCGATCTTGCCGTCGGAATCGCAGGTGATGTCGGAAATCGTCGCCTGCCGGGTGGGCGCCTCGTTGAGCCGGTGCACGGGCATGATCGGGAAGAGCTGTTCGATGGCCCAGACGTCGGGCAGCGATTGGAACACGCTGAAGTTGCCGTAGTACACGTCCGCAATGGCCGCCGGCAGTTGCGCCAGCTCGTCCGGAATATACTTGCGCCCCTGGATTTCCTGCGCCACGCGGCAGACAATGTACCAGAAAATGCGCTCCGCCAGGGCGCGCTGGCGGAGGGAGATCTCCCCGACCTCGAACATCGAGCGCGCCTCGTCGCGGTAATAGACCGCGTCGTGATAGCACTCCTGCGCGTTCTTGCCGTTGATGTCGCTGCTGGCATCCATCAGCCGCTTGATCACCTCCGGCGCATCGGCCGGCAACTGCTCCGGCAGGCCGTGCGACTCGAACCGGCTGGCGTCCAGCACGTTGAACAGCAGAATGGAATGGTGCGCCACGGTGGCGCGGCCGGATTCGCTGACGATGATCGGATGGCGCACCTGGGCCTCGGCGCACATTTTCATCACGGTCTCGACGATATCCGCCGCGTACTCGTCCATCGTGTAATTGCTGCTGCTGGGGTAGTTGGTGTGGGAGCCGTCGTAATCCACGGCCAGGCCGCCGCCGAGGTTGAGGATGCCCATGGCGGCGCCCTCGGCCACGAGGTCCACGTAGAAGCGGCAGGCTTCGGCCGACGCCGCGCGCACGCTGCGGATGTTCGGGATCTGCGAGCCGACGTGGTAGTGCAGCATCCGCAGACAGTCGAGGAGGCCACGGTCCCGCAGCAGGTCAATCACGTCAATGATCTGCGAGGCGTTCAGGCCGAACATGCTCCGGTCGCCGCCGGACTCGGACCAATGCCCGCCGCCGCGCGCAGCCAGCTTGGCGCGCAGGCCGAGATTCGGCTTGACGCGCATTTTCTCCGCGCGTTCCAGCACCAGGGCCAGCTCCGAGGCGCGCTCCAGCACGATGAACGTCTGGAGCCCCATCTTGGTGCCGTGCAGCGCCAGGTCCACGAACTCCTCGTCCTTATATCCGTTGCAGACGATATAAGCCTCCGGATCCCGCAGGTAGGCCAGGGCCGCGATCAGTTCGGCCTTGCTGCCGGCCTCCAACCCATGGTGGAAAGGCCGGCCGAACTCGACGACATCCGCAATGACCTGGTGCTGCTGGTTGACCTTGATGGGATACACGCCGCGGTAGCTGCCCTGGTAGCCGGCCTCGGCGATGGCCTTGGCGAAACTGTTGTTGATGCAGGCCACGCGCGAGGCGAGGATGTCGCTGAAACGCAGCAGCACCGGCATGCTGATGCCGCGCTCCTGCAGGCCGGAGATGATCTCCCGAATGCTCACGCCGTCATGGCCATTGCCGCCGCCATTCCGGCCCTGCGGCCGGACGAGCACCTCGCCCTTCTCGTTGATGTCGAAGTAGCCCGTCCCCCAATTGCGAACGCCGTACAATTCGGCTGAGTCATCCACGGTCCAGCGGGTCAAGGTTTCGGGTTTCATCGCCATCCTCTGCTTGGCCGGTGCACACCGTCGCGCGGCGGAACACCGGCTGCGGGTGCATGGTACAAACTTTTTCGCGCTATGCAATGCCGTTGACAGGACGCAGCGTGAGCGGACACGATGTTCATAGCGGCAGCGCCTCGGTCTTGCGATAGGCCAGGCCCTGGAACAGCGCCACCACCGCGCCGGTTTCATCGGTCACGGTGACCGTGTAGCTGCCCAGCCTGGAATTCCTGGAGATCTCCCTGGCCTCGGCGGTCAGCAGGCCGGCGACCGCCGCCTTGAGGAAGGTGATGCTCACATTGACGGCCACGGCCATGGTGCCGTGCGAGTTGCAGGCCACCGCGAAGGCGAAATCGGCCAGCGTGAAAATCGCCCCGCCCTGGGTCGTGCCGAGGGCATTGCGGTGGAGCGGCGCGAGTTGCATCCGCGCGACCGCCTGCCCGGGCGCCGCCGACACCAGCTCGATGCCGGCGGCGGCGGCAAACCGGTCGTTTTTGAAAAAAGCCTTAAGCCGTTCCACGGCGAATGCGCTCCTTGTCGTCCTCCGCGCGGCGGCGGATGCGGTCCAGATCGGTGCGCAACTGCCCCTCGACCTCTTCGATCTTCGCCGGATCGCCGGTAGCGCGCGCCGCCGCGAGGCGTTCCTGCATGAGGATTTCCGTTTCGGCAATTTTTGCCCTGGCCCGGGAATCCACCTCGGCCAGGGCCTGCTTCTGTGCCGTGCTGAGCGGCGTCAGCCGGCCGTTTTTCTGCGCCAGCCGTTCCATGGCCAGCTCCACGGCGCTCTTGATACCGGAACCTTTTGCGTCACCCATCGTTGATCCCTTCAGGCGTTGCCGTCCGTATTGTAGACGGTGACGCTGGATTTGCAAATGAAAGGTGAAGGGCCTATGCTCGCCGTCAGCCGGCGCGGCCACGACGGCGCGCGCCGGAAGCGGGAGACGGACGATGGTGCAACCGGATGGTTTGTACGTGGTCATGGGGCTGCTCGATGCGGATTCGATCGCCTTTGCCATCGGCCGGGAAATCCGGCGCTGGGGCGGCCGGGTCCTGTTCACGGTGCAGAACGAACGGATGAAGCGCCTGTTTTTCGACCGCGGCGATCAGTTGACGCCGGAGGAGAAAGCCGCGCTCGCCATCGAATTCTGCGATGTGACCCAGGAAGCGGAAGTGCGCGCGCTGTTCGACAAACTCGGGCCGGTGGCCGGCGTGGTGCACTCCATCGCCTTCGCTAATCCCAAAACCTGTCTCGGCGAGGATCTCTTCACCAGCGTGGTCGACGACCTGAAGACCGCGTTTCACATCAGTTGCGCCTCGCTGGCCACCGTCGCGCATTACGCGCGGCCGCACATGCCCCAAGGCGGCGCGCTGGTCGCGCTCTCGTTCGAGTCGCGCAAGGCGTTTCCGTATTACAACTGGATGGGCGTGAACAAGGCGGCGCTGGAGGCGCTGGTGCGCGCGCTGGCCCGGCAGTACGGCCATCAGCTCGTGCGCGTCAACGCCATCTCCGCCGGCCCGCTGACCACCAAGGCGGCGAAGGCGATTCCGCACTATGCGCACCTGGCGCGGACCTGGCGCAAGCTCAGCCCGCTGCCGTGGGACCCGCTCGAGGACAAGCTGGCCGTCGCCCACGCCGCCGCCTTCCTGCTCGGCCCCTACGCGGACAAAATCACCGGCCAGGTGCTCTACGTGGACGGCGGGGCCTCGATCGTCGGCGGCAGCCTGCTGCCGCAGGAGCGGCCGCACGGCGTGGATGAAATTGCCACCCTCGTCGAGCAGGGGCTGCCGCTATCGCCGGGGTGACCGGATACAGACTGAAAAGGCAGTTAAACTACGAAACACACGAAAGGCGCGAAAGAGGAGTCCGGCCGGCGGTCGGTCGCGAAAGGCGAGTCCCGGCTTAACGGTTCTTCAGCGCCTTGATCAGCTCCGGCACGACGGCAAACAGGTCGCCCACAATGCCGTAGTCGGCGACGTCGAAGATCGGCGCGGCGGGATCCTTGTTGATGGCGACGATCACTTCGGACGAACTCATGCCCGCCAGGTGCTGGATCGAGCCGGAGATGCCGCAGGCAATGTACAGCTTCGGGCAGACGGTCTTGCCGGTCTGGCCGACCTGGTGGAAGCTCGGCATCCAGCCGGCATCCACCGCCGCGCGCGACGCGCCGACCGCGCCGCCCAGTTCGCCGGCCAACTCCGCGATCAGCGCGAAGTTTTCCGGCCCGCCCAGGCCGCGGCCGCCGGACACAATGATATCGGCCTCGGCCAGGTTGACCTGCTGGCCCATCGCATGCACGACCTCGAGCACCCGGGCCTTGACCGCGCGTATGCCGGCCGGCTCGGCAATGATTTCGCCGGGGCGGCCGGCCGCCGGGGCGCCCTGCTTGAAGACCTTGTGGCGCACGGTCGCCATCTGCGGGCGGTGGTTGGGGCAGATGATCGTGGCCATGATGTTGCCGCCGAAGGCCGGCCGGGTCTGAAGCAGGATGTTTTCCTTTTCGTCCATCTCCAGGCCCGTGCAGTCGGCGGTCAAACCGGTATTGACGCGAATGGCCACGCGCGGAATGAAGGTGCGGCCGATGGACGTGCCGCCGGTGAGGACAATCTCCGGCTTGTGCTTGTTGATCAGGCCGGTCAGGATATCGGTGTACGTGTCGCTATTGAACTGGGCCAGGGCCGGGTGGTCCACCAGGTAGACCTTGTCGGCGCCATAGGCGAACA
This sequence comes from uncultured Lentisphaerota bacterium, assembly GCA_903871765.1. Taxonomy (GTDB): domain Bacteria; phylum Verrucomicrobiota; class Kiritimatiellia; order CAIQIC01; family CAIQIC01; genus CAIQIC01. The sequence goes on along the minus strand of CAIQIC010000441.1, from coordinate 2,905 downwards.
ACGCAGCGCAATGCTCCTGCTGCTGATGGCCGAGCAGTACGGCGGCGAGATGGGTGCCGCGCTGGTCGGCCAGCGCGCGGCCCTTGGTCAGCAGCTCGTAGACCACGCCCTGGATCGCGCCGTCGCGCTGCTCGGCAAAGACCCAGACGCCCTGGTACTGTTCCTTGTGCGGCGTGCCGCCGCCCTGGATTTTCTCGATCTGCATGGCATCGAATTTGCAGGTTTCCAGGCACGCGCCGCACAGGGTGCAGGCCTCCGTCACGATGGCAATCTTCCGGTATTTGCTTTCCGGCAGGCCCTGGCCCTCGCGCGACTCCAACAGCAGCGCCCCGAAGGGGCACGCGCGGAGACACAAGCCGCAGCCCGAGCATTTTACATTGTCAATATTCAGCGACATGATGATCTCAATCCGTTGCGGCCGCGGCGGCCGGCTCAGACGATTTTCAGCTCGCGCAATTTGCCGACCACGGTTTTCGCCGCCGCCGCCGCATCGGCGCCGTCCAGCTTCAAGCCGCCGGTCTTCTTGGGCGGCGTGAAGATCTTGATCACCCGCGTCGGCGAGCCGCGCAGGCCGAGGCACTCCGGCCGTGCCGCGATGGCCGCGGCGGTGACCGGCGCGACGACGGCCTTCCGGGACGCCATGCGGCCCTTGAGCGAAGCCATGCGCGGGATGTTGATCTCCTTGACCACGGTCAGCACCGCCGGTAGGGCGACCTCGATCCGGTCGAAGCCATCCTCGAAGACGCTTTCCACCCGGAGCAGGTTGCCGTCCACCTCGATCTTGCGGACGAAGGTGATCACCGGCCAGCCGAGATGTTCGCCCACCCCGGGGCCGACCTGCGCCGTGTCGCCGTCAATGGCCTGCTTGCCGAACAGCACCAGGTCCACCGGCCCCAGGGTTTTGATGCCCTGGGCCAGCGCGTAGCTCGTGGCCCACGTGTCCGAGCCGGCGAAGGCGCGGTCGCTGAGCAGCAACACCGCATCCGCGCCGCGCGAGATGCTTTCGCGCAAAATCGCCTCGGCTTGCGGCGGGCCCATGGTCACCACCGTGACCTTCGCTCCCAGGGTGTCCTTGAGGACCAGCGCCGCCTCCAGCGCGTTCTCGTCGAAGGGATTGATGATGCTCTCCACGCCCTCCCGGATCAGCGTGTTGGTCTCCGGGTTGATCTTGACCTGCGTGGTGTTCGGAACCTGTTTGATGCAGACGACAATATGCACGACTTCACCTCAACAACATGTAGGCCCCTGGTTTACCCGGCAAGGGCCGTTAAACTGCTTAGCGCGGCAGAGCCGCAATCGAAGCATTGAACCGCCAAGACGCGGAGATCGCCAAGTACAGAAGTAGCGAAAGAAAAAGACCGGAGTTTTATCCACAGATTTCACAGATTACGCAGATTCTCAGCATGTTTGGAGGGGCATGAGCTGTCACAACTGACTTCGCTCTTGGCGGCCTTGGCGTCATGGCGGTTATAATTCTTCACCGAAAAACGAGATTTGAACCATTAGCAATGCAAGGCGCGCAAACGGTTACTTCATGGACGCGTATTCCTTGATCAGCGCCGCGCCGATGACGTTGCGCTGGATCTGGTTGGTCCCCTCGTAAATCTGCAGGATTTTCGCATCGCGCATCATTTTCTCCACGGGATACTCGCGCATGTAGCCGTAGCCGCCGAGGATCTGGACGGCATTGGTCGTGACTTCCATGGAGACGTCCGTGGCAAAGAGTTTGCACATCGCGGAGATCTTGGAGACGTCCTTCTCGCCGGCGCCCAGCGTGCGGCAGGCGGTATAGACCAGCACGCGGGCGGCCTCGGTCTTGGTGGCCATGTCCGCCAGCATGTGCTGCACGGCCTGGTTGGCGATGATCGGCTTGCCGAACTGGTGGCGCGTGCGGGCGTAGACGACGGCCTCGTCCAGCGCGCCCTGGGCCAGGCCCACGCCCTGCGCGCCGATGCCCGGCCGCGACTCGTCCAGGGTTTTCATCGCCACGATGAAGCCCAAGCCCTCGCGCCCCAGGATGTTCTCCTTCGGCACCTCGCAGTCCTGGAAGACCAGCTCGCGCGTCGCCGAGCAGCGGATGCCGAGCTTCTTCTCCTTCTTGCCGAAGGAAAAGCCCTTGAATCCTTTTTCGACAATCAAGGCCGACGCGCCGCGCGCGCCCTTGTTCTTATCGGTCATGGCGATGATGGTGTAGGTGTCAGCCTCCCCGCCGTTGGTGATCCACTGCTTGGTGCCGTTGAGGATGTACTTGTCGCCGTGGAGCGTCGCCGTGGTCTGGATGCCGCCGGCGTCGGAGCCGGCATTGGCCTCCGTCAGGCCGAAGGCGCAGTATTTCTGCCCCTTGGCGATCGGCGGCAGGTATTTGGCCTTCTGGGCGTCGGTGCCGAACAGCAGAATCGGGTAGGCGCCCAAGGCGTTGGCGGCAAAGGAGACGGAGACGCCGATGCAGATGCGGCTCAACTGCTCGATGGCCAGGCAGAACTCCAGCGAGCCGCCGCCGAAGCCGCTGTATTCCTCGGGGACGTACAGGCCCATCATGTCCATGCGGCCGAGTTCCTGCAACAGCGCGTGGGGGAACTCCTCCTTCTCGTCAAGTTCCTGGCGCGCCGGCAGGACGCGCTCCCTGGCGAAGGCGCGCATCAGCTCGCAGATTTCCAACTGCTGTTCCGTCAGCCCGTAGTTGATCGCCATGCTGTTGCTCCTTGGGTAAAAGGCGCGGCACTTTACCCGCCCGCCGCCGGGTCGTCAAGCGCGAAGTCGCGATTGTCAAGACTCGTTAGAAATGTCCCCATTTTGAGCTCGATAGAAATGTCCCCTTATTGCGTGTATATCAACCCTGTGTTGTCGCGCTGGTTTGGCGCACGCAAGCGAGGCGGCGCCACGGGTGATTGGCCGCCGGCGTTTG
>CAIQIC010000440.1 GCA_903871765.1 uncultured Lentisphaerota bacterium | reverse complement strand
AGGTCGCGCGTGTGCAGGCGGTCGTCCAGCGCGCCCACCAGCAGAAACAGCGCGCCGGTGCCGAGGCCGTGGCAGATCATCTGGAGCACGGCCCCTTGCAGCGCGAGCAGGTTGCCGGCGGCCAGGCCCAGCAGCACGAAGCCGAGATGGCTCACGCTGGTATAGGCCACGAGCCGCTTCAGGTCGGTCTGCGCAAAGGCAAGCACGGCGCCGTACAGGATGCCGACCACGCCGAGCCACATGGCCGCCGGCGCGAACTGGGCGGCCGCGCCCGGGAACAGCGGCACGGCGAAGCGCAGCAGCCCGTAGGCGCCGGTCTTCAGCAGCAAGCCGGCCAGGATGATGCTGCCGGCGGTCGGCGCCTCCGTGTGCGCGTCGGGCAGCCATGTATGGAAGGGCACCGCCGGGAGCTTCACCAGGAAGGCCGCGGCGAAGCCCAGCAGCAACCACTGCGCCACCGCCGGGGTCAGCGTCGTGCCCAGCAGGCGCGGGTAGTCAAAGGTGTATTCGCCCGTGCTGTGTCCGTGCGCAAAATACAGTCCCAAAATGGACAGCAGCATCAGCAGACCGCTCAACTGCGTGAAGATGAAAAATTTGACCGCCGCGTAGTGGCGTCGCTCGTGGCCCCAGAGGGCGATGAGGAAATACATCGGGATCAGCATCAGCTCCCAACAGAAATAAAACAGGAACAGATCCAGCGCGAGGAACACGCCCATGATGCCGGCCAGCACCAACTGGAGCTGGAGGTAATAGAAACCGGCCCGCTCACGAATCGAAGTCCAGGAAGCCGCGACCGCCATGAGGCCGAGAATGGCCGTCAACGCCACTAGCAGCAGGCTCAGACCGTCCAAGGCGAGGTGCAGTTGGATGCCCAGTTGCGGGATCCACGGCCGGTTGAATTCGGCCAGCCAGCCCGGTGTGGCGCGGCCTGGCCACAGGCTCAACGTCAACACCAGTTCGATCCCGCAGGCGGCCAAGGCGATCCAGCGCGGCCACGCGGGGCGCCGGCCGCCCACGAGCCAGGCCAGCAGGCCGCCCAGCAAGAAAACAGTGATCAGCACGACCAAAATCATAACAGCACCGCCAGCATGACGATCAGGATGGCCCCGGCGGCCAGGCTCGCGGCGTACCAGCGCACGCGGCCGGTCTGCGTGCGGCTGAGCAGCCGATGCAGCAGGGCATTCAGCCCCGCCAGCCACTGACCAGGCCGGTCCAGGAAATCCGACTGATTGATCCGCGCCACGAAGGCATACGGCCGCACCAGCAGCCGATCATAGAACGCATCGAATCCCCAACCGCCCAGCCAGAAGCTCCGGAGCGCCGCGCCCGCGGGGGCAGCGGCCAGCCGGCGCATCCAACCGGGATAACGCAGGTACAGCAGATAAGCCACCAGCACGCCGAGCAGCGCCGTCACCTCCGCCACCACGCCCAAGACCCTTTCCATCGCCAGGGTGGCATGCGCCTCCGCTTCCGGAAAGATGGTGCCCAGGAAATGAACGAAGCGCGGCTGGCCGCCCAGCGACGCGGGCCACTCCAACAGACCGCCCAGCAGGCAGCCCAAGGCCAGCACCAGCAGCGGCAGCGCCATGGCTCTTTCCAAGCGGGGGAAGCCCGCGTCCGGCCCGGCCCCTGCCCGGAGCGCTTTCACCGTCGCGTCACCCGGCGCGCCGAAAAAGGTCAGAAAAACCATGCGGAATGTATAGAGCGCGGTGACGAAAACCCCCGCCAATCCGGCGCCGTACAGCCACGGCCCAGCGCGGCCCGGAGCACCCCACGCGGCGCTGACGATCATTTCCTTCGAAAACCCGGCCGTCGCCGGGGGCAGCGAAGCCAGCGCGAAGGCGCCGGCCAGGAAGGTCCAGAACACCAGCGGCAGCCGTCGCCGCAGGCCGCCCATTCGGAACATGCTGTGCTCCTCGTGCAGGCGGGCGATGACCACGCCCGCGGCGAGGAACAGCAGGGATTTGAACAGGGCATGCGTCACAAAATGAAAAATCGCAGCCGACCACGCGCCCACGCCCAGGGCCAGGAACATGTAGCCCAACTGGCTGATGGTCGAATAGGCCAGCACGCGCTTGAGATCCTCCTGCGCCAGGGCGCTGCACCCGGCCAGCAGCAGCGTGGCCGCGCCGAGCACGGCGACCAGCAACTGGACCGCCGGCGCGAGCGCAAACAGCGCCTGCGTGCGGGCCACGAGATAAACGCCGGCGGTCACCATCGTGGCGGCATGGATGAGCGCGCTGACCGGCGTCGGGCCCGCCATCGCGTCCGGCAGCCAGGTTTGCAGCGGGAGCTGCGCGGATTTGCCCGCCGCGCCGCCAAGTAACAGGGCGGTCACCAGCAGCGGCAGCGTGGAACCCGGCGCCCACTGCGCCGTTGCACGCTGTGCCAGTTCCTGGATCTGCAGCGTGCCCAGGTGGACGAACAGCAGGCAGAGCGCCACCGCCAAGGCGGTGTCGCCGATGCGCGTGACGATGAAGGCTTTCATGGCCGCGCGGCCGTTGGCTGGATCCCGGTACCAGAAACCGATCAACAGGTACGAGCAGACGCCGACGCCTTCCCAGCCCAGGTACAGCAGGAGCAGGTTGTCGGCCAGCACCAGGATCAGCATCGCGGCCACAAACAGGTTCATGTAGGCGAAGAACCGCCGATACCCCTCGCCGGGGGGCTCGCCCTGCTCCGCCATGAACTTGGTGGCGTAGAGATGGATCAGAAAGCCGACCACGGTGACCACAATCGTCATGGCCAGCGACAGCGCGTCCAGGCACAGGGCCATGCGCGGCGCAAAGCCGGCGACGTTGATCCACGTCCAAAGGACCTGCGTCACGGCGTGGCCGGGCGGCGGCGCGACGATGAAGCGGCAGGCGACCCCGAGCGCGACGACGGCCGCTAGCCCCACGGAACCCGCGCCGATTACGGCGACCGCCCGGCGCGACAGGCGCTGGCCGGCCACCAGCAGGAGGAAGCCCGCCAACGGCAACGCCGGAATCAACCATAGCGCAGCAAACATGTCACCCTTTCATCGTCCGGGCGGCATCCACGTCGAGCGTCCGGAATTGCTGGAACAGCCGCAGCACCAACGCCAGGCCCACCGACACCTCGGCTGCCGCCAGGGACAAGATGAAGAAAAACATCACCTGGCCGTCGGGCCGGCCCCACCGGGCGCCGGCCACGACGAAGGCCAGGCCCGCGGCGTTCAACATGACTTCCACGGACAGCAGCATAAATATGATATTGCGCCGGGCGAGGACGCCGCACAGGCCCAGCACAAACAGCAGCGCCGCCAACGCCAGTCCATGCTCCCAGGGAACCGTCGCCATCTAGCCCTCCCCTCTCGCCGCCGAGTCCGGATCCGTACGGCGGCCCAGGTGATAGACGCCCACCAAGGCGGCCAGCAGCAGCATGGACGCCAACTCCACCCCGAGGACATACGGCCCGAACAGGGCCAGGCTCACCTGTCGGGGCGTCAGCGGCACGGCCGCCGGCGCGGCCGCGGACGCCTTGACCAAAATCACCAGCACCTCGGCCAGCAAAATCAGCGCCAGGCCGGCCGGCCCGATCCAGAGCGCCGGTTTCAGCCAGGCCCGTTCCTGCGCCACGGCCACCGGCCCCGTGTTGAGCATCATGACGACGAAGACGAAGAGGACCATGATCGCGCCGGCATAGATGATGACCTCCAGGGCGGCCACGAAGGGCGCACCCAGCACAAAAAAGATCACGGCCACCGCCAGCAGCGAGACGATCAGATACAGCAGGGCATGCACCGCGTTCGAGCGCGTGACCGCCAGGGCGGTGGCCAGCACGGCCACGGCCGCCGCGACATAGAAACCCGTGTTCATGGCATGAGGCTCCGCACGTCCACCGGCGGCCGCTCGTTCTCCGCCGCCCCCCGGTCCT
>CAIQIC010000439.1 GCA_903871765.1 uncultured Lentisphaerota bacterium | reverse complement strand
GTAACGCGGGCCGACTGGTATGATCCCGAACTCAACGTAAAGGTAACCGAGTTCTGCCGTCACTACGGCACCGTCATGCTACCGACCCGACCGGCCATGCCGCGTCACAAAGGCAAGATCGAGTCCGGGATCAATTACGGTCAGGAGAACGCCCTCAAGGGCCGCAGCTTCGAAAGCCTCTCGGCGCAGAACCTTTTTCTTTCGGACTGGGAAAGTCGCGTGGCCGATACGCGTATTCATGGGACCACGCGTCAACAAGTCGGCAAAGTGTTCAATGAGGTTGAGCAGTCCAAACTCCTGCCCTTGCCCGCGGGCTTGTTCCCAGTATTTGAAGAAGCGCCACGAACGGTGCATCGCGATGGTTATGTCGAGTTACAACGGGCGTATTACTCGGTGCCGCCAGAGTATGTCGGTCGCCAGGTCTGGGTTCGTTGGGAGTCCCGGTTGGTTCGAGTGTTCAACCAGCGGCGGGAAGTCGTCGCCGTTCATGCGCAAGCTGAACCGGGAAAGTTCACCACCGATCCCAATCATCTGCATTCGCCCTACCGCCGCCTCATTCAACAGAGCCTCGATCATCTGCTGGATCGGGCGCGGCTCATCGGCGCACATACCGGCAGTTGGGCCGAAGCGATGGTGCAGCAGCGCGGCCCTATCGGCACAAGGGTCTTGCACGGCCTGTTGTCCTTGGCGGGCAAACATCCCGCCGCCGCTTTGGAAAGAGCGTCGCAGAAAGCCCTGCATCACGGCGCGTGGCGGCTGCGGGACTTGCGCACGTTGCTCGAACAAGCCGGACCCACGCCCCAACTGGACTTTCTGGAAACCCATCCGCTGATCCGCAGCCTCGACACCTACCGGGACTGTGTGCCCGATTGTTTTGCCACTGCCACCTCAACCCTCAACCCAACATGACTGCCCTCCAAACCACACTCAAACAACTCCGTCTCTCCGGCCTGATCCAAACCTTGGACGTGCGGCTGCAAGAAGCCGCCGCCAATCGCTTGAGCCACGCCGAGTTCCTCGAACTCATCTGTCAGGACGAACTCAACGTCCGCCAGCAACGCCAGATGGAACGGCATACCAAGCTGGCTGACTTCCGCCACTTGAAAACGCTGGACGACTTCGACTGGAGCTTCAACCCCTCCGTCCACAAGAAAGAGATCTTTGATCTGGCCACCTGCCGGTTTATCCGCGAAGCCAAGGACGTGCTGTTCCTCGGCCCGCCCGGCGTCGGCAAGACCCACCTGGCCCAGGCCATCGGCTACGAAGCCATCCGCCAGAACTTCCTGGTGTTCTACCGTTCCATCTTCGATCTGGTGCGCGACTTCATGCAAGACGAAGCCTTCAACCAGCAGGACAAGACCCTGCGCAAATACTTGAAGCCCGACCTCGTCATCATTGATGACATGGGGTTGAAGCAACTGCCCAAGCACTCGGGCGAATACCTGCTCGAAGTGATCATGCGCCGCTATGAAAACCGCGCCACCATCATGACCAGCAACCGCCCGCTGGAAGAATGGGGCAAGCTTCTGTGTGACGTGCCCACCGCCGGGGCCATCATCGATCGCTTCCTCCATCACGCCCAAGTCATCGCCATTACCGGCAAAAGCTATCGCATCAAGGAAGCGCCCGCAGTCACCCAGGAAACCAAGAAAGGCCGCAAGCCAAACGAACCTTCAACCGCCGGTGCCGCGAGCTAGAGGCTCGCAGCTCGGCCCCGGCTCGTCTTATCTCGCAGCCGAAACCTCTTGATTGAAGAACCAGAAATGATATGAACTCCTTACCTCAGAGTGGCCGGTTTTGAATCGCTCACCTCTGGCCGGTTTTCAACCGCTCGATGACACTGGCATGTTTCCACGCACATGCGACGTATTTCGGCGGCGACACAATGCCAGCCAGTTCAGCAGACACGTTTTCAACCAACTGGATGGCCGAAGTGCGGGCGGCTCTGCCCGCGGAGTATTTTGAAAACAGAACTCTGACCTTTCAAGAAGCCACCAATC
>CAIQIC010000438.1 GCA_903871765.1 uncultured Lentisphaerota bacterium | reverse complement strand
TAGGCGTCGCCGCACACCAGGTTGGTCACGGTGTGCAGCAAGGTGTCGCGGCCCCCGGCCCGGGTCCCGAACTCCACCCGGTACTGAACGAGACCCGGTTTCAGCCGGACCGCGAAGGCGTACGTTTTATCGGCCGCGAGTTTCCGGCTGTCGTCCTTATAGAGCTGGTCCCCCGCATAGACCCGCAGGAAGACGGTGTCGGCCGCCTCGTTCAAGGTTCCGTTGTAATATAGCGTGCCTTCGTTTTTGTCGTCACGGGCATAAAATTGATTGTCCTCCGGCTTCTCGTCCTTGCCGGGGATGCGCTCCACCCATTTGTCCTTCGCCGGCTCGGTGACCGCGAGCGTGGCCGTGCGGACGACCTCCGCGCCGCCGTTGCTCAGCGCGAGCGTGACGGTCAGCGGACCGCTGTTTTGCGCGCGCCTGAGGATGAGCTTCCCGGGCGCCGTTTCCTTGATCACCGCCAGCCCTGCAACCGTCCACGTATATTTCAACTGGCTGGCGCCTTTCGCCTGCATCTGGGCCAGGTTGGCAATCACCGGCACGACTTCGATGGGCTCCCGTCCATTCCACTTGGCCGGCGCTTTCAGGGTGAACACCGGCTCCGGGATGTCCTCCCGGATCGTGATCGGGATGTCCCTGGTCTTTGTCTCACGAGCATAGACCGCGCGGAGCTGCAGGACGAGCGCTTTATCGCCCACCACGCGGCCCGCGGGGAATGTGAACGAAAGCCGATCCACAGCGGCGACCGTTTCCCGGCCGTCGCGTTTGAGCACCCAATACACCTTCTGCGCGCCACCTGCCTTGGCGGCAAACGTCACGCTCTGGCCCTCGGCCACAAAAGCCTGCGACGGCAACACCTGGAACGCGCTGCCCGGCGGCACGAGGGCGCCGACCAGCGTTTGCAGGGGCTTCTGGTTCTCGTATTCCAGCTTGATCCAGTCGGCGGACCGGGCCACCTTGGAAATCCGCACTTCATCCAGGTCGCCGATGAAATCGTAGTTGTTGTACCAGCCGCCCAGCCACAGCCGGGCCGGGTTCTTGATGTTCAGCGTCGGCGTCGCGGAGCCGTCCAGCCGGCCATTGATGTAAAGCGTCCCCGTCCCCCGGCCGTACGTGTGCGCGACGTGCAGCCATTCGCCCATGGGCAGCGTGCTGGCCCCCTCGACGTCGGAGAAGTCGCTGTCGATGTGCACGTGCGGCGGGCTGCGGAATTGCATCCGCACCTTGCTGCCTTGATTGCCGCCTTCATTGCCCCAGCCGATGATGGTGGAATTCGGCTGCTCCGCCCGGAACCAGGCTTCGGTGCTGTGCGCGTCGGCCCCTGACGGATAGTTCGTAATCTGTTCCCCGCAGAAAATGCCCTGTCCGCCGCCCAAATGCCGGGCGGGGCCGATCATGCCCGCGGTCGCCGTCGTGCGGACATTGGTGGAATTCAGCGTGCCCACCTCGTCCTGCACCGGCTCGTTCATGTGCCAGACGCTGACGAAGCCGTTGGCCTCATTGAACACAACCGATCCGCTGAATTCGTTGGTGGCGTCGGCCTTGCCCCAGTACATTTTGATCTGCTGGCGCGCCTGGCCCTTGATGGCGGGGATGCGCACCCAGACGCAGGCGGTCCCGTTGGAGGTATCCCAGTCCTCGACTTGGTACGCCAGCGGCTGGCCGGTGCTGTCGGCGAAGCGGACGTCCTCGCCCTGCGCCTTGGCCTGGGAGAAATCGAAATTGTCCTTGGTCAGGCGCACCAGCAACGGGAAGTTTTCCTCCACGGCCGCAGCCGGCAGATTTGCGCCCTCGGGCGTGGTCAGGATGCAGAGCGATCCGGAATGCTGCCAGCCCGGATATTGGGCCGGCGCCGCGGTCAGCAGCGCCAGGAATGACACCAGCCCGAGCCAGGTTTTACGCGTCATAGGTGGAAGCCTTCATTTTTGCAGAAACCTTAGAGATTTTGCGCGGCGGTGGCAACAGAATACAATCGCCGCAGCGTGATGGGTCATTGAGGTGGTAGCCTCCCAGCGACCTTTCCCGACCGCGCTGCGCGTGTCGGGATGGAGGCGAAATTCAGGCTCCGGCCACACAAGGTGGCCGGGAGCAAAAAATCGCAGATGCGCCGCAGCTTCTCCTGTGGGCGGGGCATCCTTGCCCCGCGCCCGCGGAAGGACGCCGGCTGATTTTTTCAGCTTCTGCGGTCTCGCTTAAAAACTGCTTGCGCCACTGCGCCAGCGTTGTACACTCGCATTATTCGGTTGAAACACCTAGCGAACCAATCCGAAAGCATCTCATAAAGCTGAAGGAGGGGACCATCATGAAGCACACCGTCAAGCTGGCCCGGCATCTATGGCTGGCCGGCATCGTTTTCGGCTTGGCGTCGGCGCAGCCCTTGCGCGCCCAAACGAATGCCGGCGACAAGACCAAGGTGCCGGAACAGGCCAAAGCTTCCGCAGAGGAGGAATGCGTACCGACTGCCCCCAGCCAACTCGAATTGTGCCTGTCCATCGTCAGCATCGAACGGAAGGATCTGGAGGCGGTGGCGCGCCAGTCGCCGGGCGCCAGCGTGCGGGCGGTGGATGTGCTCGCGCTGTGGCGTGCGGGCAAAGGGCGGCTGGTGACCTCAAGTACGACGCGGTCCACTCTCGGCGAACAAATGACCATCAAAGACGTTTTGGAATGGCGTTACCCGCAAAGTTATGAACCCTTTCTTCCCTCGACGCTCGACAACACCTCGTCCAATTCAACAAGGAAAATAGATACTACGATGCCGATAATTACCTTGGCACCGGTGGATTTCCAGACTCGTGAGATCGGAATGATATTCAATTGCACCGTCACTTGGGACAACGGCCTTAAAATCTTCGATATGACCATGGTGCCGGAGCTTACAACGAAGGAAGAGCCGGAGGAGCCCATCTATAAGCACGTTTCACCAGCCGGGACGAATATGTTATTCATCTTCCAACCAGCGTTTCAGACCAAAACCGTGACGGTGAAAGCAAGATGTGCCGCTGGGGAGACCATCGTTTACAACAACGACGTCTTGAATCAGGGCAATGATGAAATGACCTACCTGCTGATCACCCCGTACCTGATTCATCCTTGACGCGGCCGGCGCTGCCAAGGTCACGTTTGGCCCACAGGACATCTTCACAGGTTGATGGGGTGAGGGGTAGCATGGGACAGATGGCACATGGGTCGCCTGCGTCCCCTGCGTCTCATCAACCACGGGGAAGCGCCGCATGAACCCGGGCTTCATCCCGCCACATTCCGGCGGCTGATCAATTCCAACCGCTTCTCCCCGGAGCGGAACGTGTCAACGTTCCGGCGCCCAAAGAAAACAAACAAAACCCGAAGATCCTCCCCGCCGCGCTTCCGGGCAACGCCGGCAGCCCCTACCCCGTCCTGATTTCCTGGGTTCCAAATAATCCATGCCTGTTTTCCGCGCCACGGCATTAATGGCGCGCGACGGATAGAATGATCAGGACCGTCGCGCCGTAGAGCGCGAGGACCGCCAGCAGGGGGACGTCGGTCAGCAGGATCTGTTCCGGCCGGTCCCCGCGCTCGTGGCGGTACACGAGGTCCAGGTAGCGGAACAGGCCAAAGATGACGAAGGGGACGGTCAGCACCAGGCGGTCGGTGCCGAATTTCGCGACGGTATCGGGCCACAGGGTGTACAGTGCATAACAGACCAGCGTGGCGGCGGCAATGATGGCGATGAGCTGGTCGAGCAGGCGCGCGTTGTACTGCTGCAAACTGTGGCGCGTCGGGGCGTCATTCGCCGGATCCACCACGATTTTCTCG
>CAIQIC010000437.1 GCA_903871765.1 uncultured Lentisphaerota bacterium | reverse complement strand
AGCCGAGGACGACGCCGCCCCGGTCGAAGAATTCCTTCGCTTTGGCCAGGGTGGCATAGGGAATGACCTCAACCGGCGGGACGATCAGCGCCTGATACCGTTCGCTGTACAGGGCCAGTTCTTTTCCCGTGAGGTCCGCTTTGCTTTCGAACACTTCGAAGGGCAGCCAGTCGCAGTCGTAGAGCGCGTCCTGGATGGTCGAGGTCATGTCTTCAGGCGTCACCATGCGGCCGACCTGCTTCGCTATGCCGCCAAACAGCAGCGCGATAGGGCAGACGTGCCGGCCGCCTGAAAGCATGAGGCTCAGCCGCGAGGTGTAGTCGGCGTAGACCCGGTAAAGCGGGTAGCGCGGTTCAAATCCACCGTTGTAAAAATAAGGCGGACAGTCGCCGTCGAACGGCGCACGCGGGTTGAAGGAATGCGGAATCATGAAATTGACCCCGCGCACCTGCATCAGATCCGTCAGCCATTTCATCTGCGGGTACGTGATGTTCTGGCCGTAGGCGCCGAACATTTCGCACATGGTGATGTCATCCGCCTTGTTGAAGACGTGGGTGATGGAACTGGCCAGTTTCGGGGTCTGGTAGACGTGATGCGGCCGCTGGCCGGGATACATCTGCTGGCAGACCAGATCCAGCCCGCCCCTGTCGCTGTACTTCTGCAGGCGCATCATGTCGCCGGCACAGAACTCGCGATGGACGTAAAGATAGTCATGTTCCATGAAATGCCCCATGGAAATCACCTTGTGCTTTCGGCACCAGTCCGACATGCCGCCATACATGGTTCGGCCCCAGGTTTCGGCGAAGGCGTCCATGTACTGGTAACGGGCGGCAACGTCTTCCTCCCCGGCAAGGGCAAATTTGTAGGCCACGTAGGCTTTCTTCCAGTCGATATTCCAAGCTTGCAGGGTCGCGTTAAGTCCGGTACCCCAGTCGCCTTTGGTTTCGGGTTCGTCGTAGAAGAAGCCGGGGATGGTTTTGCCGAAGTCTGTTCCGAAGCGGTCGAAGTGCGGTTGGTAAACCGTCTTGATGAACCAGTCGGTGCAGTCGCGGCTGGCACCATCAACACTTAACTGCGCGCCTCCGCTGTAATTCTGGCCGAGGCCCGGCGCCTGGATGTGGGTGAACTTCATGACCTTCCACTTGCCCGCGGGTGGCTGCCAGGACAGCTTCCCGTCCTTGATGGAGTCCTTCAGATCTATGATGCTGTCGCCCTCGATTTTTCCGTCGGCCTTGAGTTTACCGGCCAGGGTGGCGATATAACGTTCACCGGAATACCCTTCGGCCTGAAACGGGTTCGGACCTTCGACATCGACGCCTTCCGCCGCGAGGCGCTTGGCGGCATAGCGGGGCGGGACCTTGCCGTCGATGCCCTGGCTGGGCCACCATTTCTCGTCGAAGATCCACATCTTCATGTCGTGTTTCTTTGCCGCCTGCAGGCAGATGTCCAGGTCACGGTACCAGCCTTCCCCGAGCCAGTCCTTGTGCGGGCGCGATTCCGCTGTGAAACAGCCATTGCCGCTTTCGGCGACTTTCTCCAGGTACATTTCCAGCCGTTCCTTGCTTTCATCGCCGTGCAACCAGAACAGCGGGCCGGTCAGGCGTTTTGTCTCCATCGGCAGTTCGCGGAACTGCTGCTCCAGCGCAGCCAGGGACGGCTCGCCGGCATCCGCCGGCCCCAAGGCCGACAGGATCAGCAGTGTTGCCGTCATGGCGCCGATCGTTTTATTTTTCATAGCTTCGCTTTCTCCATGGTACTGTGACCCCTCCGCTTCGACTAAATCAGAAACGATCGTCGGCCGCATTTCTTGTCTATACGCCGGCGGCCCCGGCGCCTGTGCCTTTATCGTGGCCGCTGACACTCGACAATTCACCTCCACCTTCGCCCGGATGCGAGGGGTTTCCACCATCCACGAAATGGAACTCTATTCCGACACGCCGGCTACGCTCACGCCCAGCGCGTCGCCGCCATCGGCCGAGCGAATCCTCACGCAGGCAGCCCACCCCCCGGTATGCTGGATGATCTTGCAGAGCAATACGTTATCACCCACATTGAGCTTGCCTTTGAACGTGTCCTCTGCCGGTTTCAAGGGACGCATTGCGTTGTTGGCATGAATCACTCCGCCGTTGAGCCAGACCTTGATGCCGTCGTCGCTGCCGGCCTCGAAGAGGACCGCCTGCGCCTTGTCAGACCGGATGACGGCCTTCATGTAGGCCGCGCGGTTATTGCCACCGAAGATTTTGTCCAACGGTACGATACGCACTCCCTGCTCGGCCTTCGCCTCGTAAGGCTGCCACTCCGCCTTACCGTCTTTCT
>CAIQIC010000436.1 GCA_903871765.1 uncultured Lentisphaerota bacterium | reverse complement strand
AACGGTCGGACTCTTTCGGCCGGCGCTGGCGGCGGCTGCGGCGCGAGCAATTGGTGCGGGAGGATATCCGCGACATGACGCGCGTGCAGGAAATCGATCAGCTCGACAGCCTCCTCCATCTCCTGGAAGATCGTTCGGGTTGCCAGGTGAACTTCTCCAGCCTGGCTAACGAGGTCCGGGTCTCCGTCGATACGATCCGCCGATGGATGGCGACTTTGCAGGCGTTTTTTGCGGGCTTCCTGGTGCGGCCATGGTATCGCAATGTCGCGCGATCGCTTCGGAAGGAATCCAAATGGTACCTGCGCGATTGGTCGGCGATCGGCGCCGAAGGCGCGCGCTTCGAGACGTTCGTAGCCTGTCACCTTCTCAAAGCAGTGGAGGGCTGGAGCGATCTGGGGTGGGGCGACTTCGAGCTGTGCTATCTGCGCGACAAGGAGAAGCGCGAGGTTGATTTCGTGGTCGTGCGGGACCGGAAGCCGTGGTTCCTGGTCGAGGCCAAGGTCGCCGACGAGCGACCGCAGGCCGCGCTGTCGTACTTCCAGGCGCTGACCGGCGCGCCCCATGCCTTTCAGGCGATCTTGCAGGGTGAAGATACGTCGGCGGATGCCTTCGCAAGAAGTTGCGGCCCCGTGACCGTATCGGCCCGCTCGTTTCTGTCGCAGTTGCTGTAGATCATAATATTGCTTCTTCGCAGTGTTATCCGTCAAAATCGTGCTTGCCGGAGAAGATTTTATTGGTTGCGGCTGCGCGGGAGTGTGCTCCGGCCGTGGTTAAGAGCGGAGGAAGAATTTCTCGCGCCAAGACGCCGAGGCGCAAAGAAGAGGACGGAGAGGATGCGGAATTTCGCTTGGCGTCCCTCCCAGGAGAAGGACTTTCAGCTTTGCGTCTTTGCGCGATATCTTTCTTCTACGTCTTCCTTCCGTCTTCACTTTGCTTTGGTTGCGGCTATGCCGCGCTGCGCCTTGGCGCCTTGGCGCGATCCGCTTTCCCGCCCCGCTCATCCTGAAATCATACATCTCAAATCGTAAATCTTAAATTTCTCTCTTCGCTCATCCGTGATAAGCTTTCCGTAGCCCCGGCGGTCCGGTGACGGCGCGCGGAAAGGGGCTTATGGCCTTGCGGATGTGTGTGCTGGCGAGCGGCAGTTCCGGGAACTGCACGCTGGTGAGTTCGGTGCGGGGCACAAAAAAATAATATTGCACCCGTAAGGGTGTAATGATAGCTTCGCGCGGTGTGATTGCACCCGTGAGGGGTTATGCTGATTCAATTCATCAAGCAAGAGCGCAAGCGGGCCGGGTTGACGCAGGTGGAGTTGGCCCGGCGGGCGGGTGTGGGCTTGCGCTTTCTCCGCGAATTGGAACAGGGTAAGCCCGCGTTGCGCATGGACAAGGTCAACTGCGTGCTGTTGCTGTTCGGCCATGCCCTGGGGCCGGTGCCGCACCGGCCGGAGGCGGAGCGCCATGCCAAGACGCGCTGATATTTTCTGGCTCGACCGGCACGCCGGTCAACTGGTGGAGGACGAAACGGGTTACACTTTCATCTATCGTCAGGTTTATCTGCGCCACCCGGACGCGCGGGCCGTAAGCCTCTCGCTGCCGCTGCGGGTCGAGCCCTATTTCGACAAGCGGATCTTCCCGTTCTTCGATGGGCTGATCCCGGAAGGCTGGCTGCTGGATATCGCCGAAAAGACCTGGAAGCTCGACGCGCGCGATCGTATGGGTTTACTGCTGGCGTGCTGCGCCGACTGCATCGGCGCGGTGTCGGTCCGTCCGGCCAGGGAGCGTCCCGCATGAACCGGTGCTGGATTTGCTGCGCACCGCTGCCGCCGGACGCCGCGCGCTATCATACCGCCTGCACCCGCAAGCTGTTTGGCACCGCCCAGCCGCCTCAACTGGACTATGACTGGGCCGACCTGAACCGGCTGGCCGAGCAGGTCGTGCGGCGCAGCATCGCTGTGCCGGGCGTCCAGCCCAAACTTTCGCTGCATCTTGAACGGCGGCGGGGTGCGGCCGGCCGGCTGACCATTGTGGGTCTGGCCGGCCATTTCATCCTCAAGCCACCTGTGCCGGACTATCCGGAGCTGCCGGAGAACGAGCACACTGTGATGCGCATGGCGGAACTGTTCGGCATCCGCGCCGCGCCCTGCGGCCTCATCGCCCTCCACAGTGGCGAACGCGCCTACCTGACCCGCCGCCTGGACCGCGTCGGTGGCAACAAGCTGCACATGGAGGACATGGCGCAGTTGACCGACAAACTGACCGAGCAGAAGTATCGCGGCTCCATGGAACAGGTGGGCCGGGCGCTCCTCCGCTGGTCGGCGCAACCCTTGCTCGATGCCCAGTTCCTGTTCGAGTTGACCCTCTATGCCTTTTTGACCGGCAATTCGGACATGCACCTCAAGAATTTCTCCCTGCTGCACGCACCGGATGGACGTGTGACGCTAGCTCCTGCCTACGACTTGGTGGCCGTGATCCTGGCCCTGCCCGCCGACCGCGAGGAACTGGCGCTGACGCTCAACGGCAAGAAACGCGAATTGAAGCGGCGCGATTTCGACGCCTTCGCGACACACTTAGGTTTGGAACCAGCGCAAATAGCGGCCAGCCACGCGCGCCTCGCGCGGAAGTTGCTGGCCGCGCTGGATTTCGTGGGCCAGAGTTTCTTGAGCGCTCCTGCCCGTGCTGCTTTGTGCGCCCTGATGCGGCAGCGCGCCGCGCGCCTCGGCTGGGTCAAAAGCAGCCGGAGGCCGGAGGCCTAAGGCTGAAGGATGAGGGCTGAAGGCTGACTGTAATGGTAATATGCTGTCGCAAATGGTTCTGTCCCATCTTCTTCTTCGCGTCTTGGCGCCTTGGCGCGAGATCCGCTTCCCCGCCCCTCTCATCCTGAAATCATAAATCTTAAATTTCTCTCTTCGCTCCATCCGTGATAAGCTTTCCGTCAACATGTCGGTCCGGTGACGGCGTAAGGGGAAGGGCGGACGGAAAGCTATGGCTGTGCGGATGTGTGTGCTGGCGAGCGGCAGTTCGGGGAACTGCACGCTGGTGAGTGCGGGGGAGACCTCGATCCTTATTGACGCCGGCTTGAGCTGCCGCGAGATCGAGCGCCGCCTCGGCCTGGCCGGGTTCACCCTCGGTCAAATCCAGGCCGTCTGCCTCAGCCATGAACACAGCGACCATACCGCCGGGATCGGCGTGTTGCAGCGCCGCCATGGCCTGCCGCTGTACGCCAACGGCGGCACGATCGAGGCCCTGGGCCGGGATCCCAAACTGCAAAGCCTGGGGTGGCGGACGTTCCAGACGGGCAGCGCGTTCACCGTCGGCAGCCTGCACATCGAGCCGTTTTCCGTCCCCCACGACGCCTTTGAACCGGTGGGGTTTGTCATCCGGCATGGCGACGTGCGCGTCGGCATTGTCACGGACATGGGTATGGCCACGCATCTGATCCGCGAGCGCCTGCGCATCTGCCGCGCGATTGTCATCGAGGCCAACCATGACGAAGGGCTGCTGCGGGCCGCCCGCCGGCCCTGGCAGCTCAAGCAGCGCATCCTGGGTCGCCAGGGGCATCTCTCGAACGACGGCGCGGCCCAGTTGCTGGCCGAGATCGCCGGGCCCGCGTTGCAGCAGGTTTTTCTCGCGCACCTCAGCGCAGACTGCAACCGGCAGGACTTGGCGCTGAACTTTGCGCGCCAGCGGCTCGACGCCGCGGGTCAAGCCCATGTGCGCGTCAGCCTCAGCCATCCGGACCGGATCAGTGAAGTCTGGATCAGCGACTGAACCAGCCGCGCTATGTCTTGGCGCGCGACATCACCGGATCGACAGAATCATTGACGACAGAATCATGGGCGGCCCCAGACAGATCATCCACAGATTTCAGGATTACACCGATTTAATCTGCGAAATCAGAGTAATCTGTGGATAGCTTCCGACGCCCCATTTTTGCGTTCTCTGCGTTCTTT
>CAIQIC010000435.1 GCA_903871765.1 uncultured Lentisphaerota bacterium | reverse complement strand
TGAAGACGTGCGGATCATCCGAGATGTGACGCCCAAAGCCCAGAAAACATTTTTTGAATAGAGCAAACCAGGCACGTTTACATCAGAAAAGGTTTATGCCGACCCACGACATCATTGACAACCGCACCGAGAAGCTGGTTGATCACCTGAACCAGATGCTCGGCTCGAGCGAGCGTGCCCGGTTCGCGGTCGGCTACCTGTTCCTGTCCGGCCTGACGAGCGTCGCCCAGCGGCTCCTGAACCTGAAGGAACTCCGGCTGTTGATCGGCAACACGACCAACAAAGAAACCGTGGAAATGCTGGCCGAGGGTTACAAGCGGCTGGACCTGGCCGTCGAGGAAATCGAAAAGCAGGTTTATCCGAAGCGCACCGAGGCCGGGAAGATGGCCGCCGACACGGCCGGCAATCTCCGCAACGCGGTCGAGTGGATGGACCAGACCGACGAGGCACAGGACCTGATTGCCGGCTTGATTCGCATGATCGAGGAGCAGCGCCTGAAGGTCCGCGTTTTCACCAAGGGCCGGCTCCACGCGAAGGCGTACATCTGCGACTACGGCAAGGTGTTCGACCTGGTTGGCAAGCAGATTGACCGGCACGAAAAGGGCATTGCCGTGGTGGGTTCCTCCAACCTGACCCTGGCCGGGTTGACCCACAACACCGAGTTGAACGTGGTCGTGCAGGGCAACCAGAACCACGGCGAACTGGTCCGCTGGTTCGACGACCTCTGGAAGGAGGCGCAGGAATTCGACGAAGCGCTGATGACCGAGCTCAAGGCGTCCTGGGCGGCGGCGCAGGTGCGGCCCTACGACATCTACCTGAAGACGCTCTACGCCCTGGTGCGCGACCGGTTGGAGAGCGAAGACGAACAGGAATTGCTGTGGGACGACGATATTTTCCGCAAACTGGCGAGTTTCCAGAAGGTGGCCGTCCGGCAGGCAGTTCAAATGGTCCGGGACTTCGGCGGCGCGTTTGTGTCCGACGTGGTGGGTATGGGCAAGAGCTACATCGGCGCGGCGATCGTGAAGCATTTCGAGCGCACCGACCACGCGCGCCCGTTGATCATCTGCCCGGCGCCGCTGGTGGAGATGTGGGAGCGGTATAACGAAGTTTATCAGTTGAACGCCCGCGTGCTTTCGATGGGGTTTTTGCGGGAAGACGGAGACGAGGGCGTGACGCGGCTGCTGAACGATTTCCACTTCAAGGACCGCGATTTCGTGCTGGTGGACGAGAGCCACAACCTGCGGCACCCGGACACGCAACGGTACAAGGTCGTTCAGGCTTTCCTCTCGACCGGCCGGCGCTGCTGTTTCCTCACGGCCACCCCCCGGAACAAGAGCGCGTGGGACGTTTACCACCAGATCAAGCTGTTTCACCAGGACGATCGGACGGACTTGCCGGTGGATCCGCCGAACTTGAAGGAATACTTCAAGTTGATCGAGAAGTCCGAACGGAAACTCCCGGACTTGCTGGCGCATATCCTCGTGCGCCGCACCCGCCAGCACATCCTGCGGTGGTATG
Source organism: uncultured Lentisphaerota bacterium (assembly GCA_903871765.1). Classification (GTDB taxonomy): domain Bacteria; phylum Verrucomicrobiota; class Kiritimatiellia; order CAIQIC01; family CAIQIC01; genus CAIQIC01. Next base: position 13,997 of record CAIQIC010000435.1, on the reverse strand, counting down.
GTTTCGACGCCGAAACCCACGAACCGGTTGACCCGAACCGTTTTCAGGATTACATGCAGGGCACCCGAAAGGCTTACGTGCTGGTCGGTGGGAAGCATCAGTTTTTCCCCAAGCGCGAACTGGAAACCATCGAGTACAGCATCGAGGACACCTATCAGGGCCTGTATCAGGAATTGCGTGGCTACCTTGGCAAGCCCCGAAAGGGCAAATCGGCAAAGACCGTCCCCGATGGCGAACTCACTTACGCGCGATACGGTCTGTGGCACTACGTCAACGCGGAAAAGCAGAAGAAAGAACCATACACCAGCCTGCAGCGTGCCGGAGCGAACTTGCGCGGACTGATGCGCGTTTTGCTCTTCAAGCGGTTTGAATCCAGCGTGTACGCCTTCCGGGAGACGGTCAAGCGGCTCCTGAAGATCCATCAAACGTTTTGCGCTGCGCTCGATGCGGGCGTTGTCCCGGCGGGCGAGGATGCGCAGTATCTGCTGTACGACAGCGATATTCTGGAAGAAGGCGATTTGGTGGATGCCCTCCGGGAGGTCTCCAAGCGTTACGATGCTGGCGATTTTGACCTGAACACACTCCGGGCGCACATCGAACACGACATCGAACTGCTGCAGAAGATTCTGAAACTGGTGTCGCCCATCACCCCGGAGAAGGACGCCAAACTCCAGACGCTGAATAAGCGTCTGGCGGAGAAACCCTTGAGGGGGGCGAAGCGGCTTATCTTCACGCAGTACGCAGATACGGCGAAATACCTATTTGCCAACCTGAACCCCGACGGCAAGCACCCGGATATCGAAGTTATTTTCAGCGGCGACAAGAGCAAGGAGAAGGTTGTCGGCCGCTTCGCGCCAAAAGCGAACCCGGAATATCGCTTTGCCCAGGACGAGGCGGAACTGATGATGGTGATTGCGACCGACGTGCTCGCCGAAGGTTTGAACCTTCAGGATTGCGACAACATCATCAACTACGACCTGCACTGGAACCCGGTCCGGCTGATTCAGCGCTTCGGGCGCATTGACCGTATCGGCTCCGAGCATGAGCGTATTTTCGGCTTCAACTTCCTGCCCGAGACCAAACTCGACTCGAATCTCGGCCTCAAGGACAAACTGCACAATCGCATTCAGGAAATTCACGACACCATCGGCGAGGATTCCGAGATTCTTGACCGGACCGAGAAACTGAACCCGGAAGCCATGTACGCGATTTACGAGACGCGCGGCGGCGCGCCCGTGCAGTTGGATCTGTGGGGCGGGGCGGATGACGAGTTCCTTGACCTCAACGAGGCCGAGGAAATCCTGCGCCAGTTGCGCAAGGACAATCCCGCCGAATATGAGCGGATTGCCAGTCTGCGGGACGGCATCAGAGCGGCCCGGCCATCTTTGCAGCGCGGGCTGTACGTCTTCTGCCAGGCCGGTCGCTTTCAGCAGTTGTTCCTGCTCGACGAGAAAAACGCAATTGTTTCGCGGGACGTTCCCAAGGTGGTCGGCGCGGTCAAGTGTGCGCCCGACGCCAAAGCCGCGGCTTTGCCGGACGGATACAACATGGCCGTGATGGCGATTCAGCGGAAGTTTGCGGAGGAGGTCCGGCACCGTGAAGCCGAGCGGACTTACTCGGCTAACCTGACCCACGGTCAGCTTTATGTTTTACGGGAATTGCGCATCCTGTTTGAAGCCACGCAAGACGATGACATCAAGCAGAACGTCAACGTTCTGGAAAAGGTCTTCCGCGGACCTTTGACCGGCGCGGTGAAGCGAGAACTGAATCAGCTACGCCGCAGTAGCGTTACAGGCGAAAGCATACTCAAGACGCTGATCCGAATCTATGACCAGCACAATCTGAAGGACACCTCCGCCCAACGAAGTCTTGCCATGGCAGACAGGGCAGTTCCTCGAATCATCTGTAGCGAAGCATTTGTCTAGTGCCCGGAACCGTTACCCCGCTTCGCAGGGCTACGCAGGGCAAGCCGGTTCCGCTCCAAGCGAAGCCATCATGCGAATTGCTGCTGCGGCGTTCTGCCGGGATTTATACATGCGGCGTATAACTTTCGGGGACCTCATCCTAGAGGGAAGAGATCTGCGTGTACGAGTACGTGTAAGAGTACGAACGATGGGGCAGCCGGCGGCTGAACACCGCCGGCGCCTCGATTATTGAGGCGGGTCAGCCGGCTGGCTGGCGCCCGACAGGCGCGCGGGATCCCGCAGGAGCGGCTTGATGAACTCCAGCGCCGCGGCGAGATGCTCACGCGCCGCGGGCGTCATGACGCCGTTGGGCTCCCAGGACTGTCCCTGGATGGTCAACAGATAAGCCTCCGGCCGCCGGTCGTACAGTTCCGCGCAGAGTGCGAGGACCGCCTCCGGGCTCAGCGCGTGCGTGGAAAACGAAAGGCCGGGCTGCGGCGTCAGCCGCCGGAACGCGAAGCGCTCAATGTTGTCCCGGGTGGCGTCGGCAAAGATCACCACGTCGTGTCCGGCGACAGCGAGCGCATCCTCGGCGTTGAGCTGATAGTTGGCGTCGAAGGTCAGCCGGGGGATGTGCTCCGCCTCCGCCCATTGCTCCAGCGCTTCGACGAAGACCACGCCCATGCCGTCGTCCTGCCGGCCGAGGTTGCCATAGCCGTAAATGAGGATCGCAGGGGCTCCGGGCGCCATGTCACTTCCGCTTCCGGTCGAGGACGCAGCCGGCGGCATCCACCAGCGCGATCTCAAGCGGCATTCGGCCATAGGCGTGGGTGGCGCAGCTCAGGCAGGGGTCGTAGGCGCGGATGGCGACCTCCACCGCATTCATCATGGGCTCGGTGATGATCTTCTGGCCGGTCATGTAGGTTTTCGCCACCTGGTTCACCGCGCGGTTCATCGGCTCGTTGTTGTGCGTGGTCGAGACGATCAGATTCGCCATTTCGATCAGGTCGTTGGCGCCCACGCGGAAGTGGTGGATGAGCGTGCCGCGCGGGGCCTCGATGACGCCGACGCCTTCGGCCTGCCGCGCGCCCTTGACCACCAAGTCGCTGCCGGTGATGTCGGCATCGAGCAGGAGGTCATGGATCGCTTCCGCGGCATGCAACGTTTCGATCAGCCGCGCCCAGTGCGTGTGCATGCACATGTCGTTCGGCTTGCCGCCGGTCGCCTGCTTGAATGTTTCGAATTCCGCCTGCGCCAGCGGGGTGGGGATGAAATCCGCGGTATTCAGGCGGGCGAGGGGCCCCACGCGGTACCAGCCGTTGTCCGGGCCGAGGTGCAGGAGATACGGGAATTTCATGTAACTCCAGGAGCGCACCTCCTCGCGGATGTGCGCGATATAGTCCTGGTAGTCCACGTCATCCAGTATTCGCCGGCCCTCCGCGTCCACCGCGCGCAGGACGCCGTGGTACAGGTCGAGCGCGCCGTCCCGGCGCACGAGGCTCAAGTGATTCGAGGGGAACCGGGAGAAACCGTCAATGAACGCCTTGTTCTTTTTGTAATAATCCTTGAAAAACGCCAGCGCGCCCTGCGCCCAGGCGATCATCTGGCCGGCATTGAGCGGGTGCGGGCCGTTGAGCAACTGGTCGCGTTCCGCCAGGGTGAGGCTCTTGTTCACGCCGCCGGGGATCGCCCCGGTGCCGTGGATCTTCTTGCCGGCCGTGGCGGCTATGATCTCCTGCCCATACTTGCGCATGAGCACCGCCTGGAGGGCCAGTCCCCGGTTCGCGAGCGCCACCCCCACCACGTTGCGCTGGGCCGGCGGCGCGTCATAGCCGAAGAGGAGGTCGGGCGAGGCCAGGTGGAAAAAGTGCAGCGTGTGCGATTGAAAGATCTGCCCGTAATGCATCAGGCGGCGCACCTTCTCCGCCGTCGGCGTGAGCCCCTGGTCGCCGCCCGCGCCGACGATGACGTCCATGGCTTTCGCCGCGGCGAGGTGATGGCTCACCGGGCAAATGCCGCACAACCGCTGCACCAGCACCGGGGCTTCCCAATAGGGCCGGCCCTGCACGAACCGTTCGAACCCGCGGAACTCCACAATATGCAGGCGGCTTTGGGTGACCTCGCCCTGATCGTTGAGCTGGATGGTGACCTTGCCGTGGCCCTCCACGCGGGTAACCGGTTCGATGATGATCTTCTGCGTCATGTGAGCTCCCATCAGTCGAACTTGAAGGTGGCGTAGGGCCATTTCAGTTCCTGGCCGGTAACGAGGGCGACGAGCGCATCCCAGATGAGATCCGCCCGCGGCGGGCAGCCGGGGAGGAAATAGTCCATTTTGACAATCTCGTGGCAGGGATAAACCCGGTCGAGGATCTTGGGCAGATCGGGGTCGTGCGGAATCACGTTCGGCGTGGCGCCACCGGCCACGGTCGGGCCGTGGAGATAGGCCTCGGCCAGGCACTCCTGGAGCGGAATGACGTTGCGCAGCGAAGGCAGCCCGCCCATGATGGCGCATTCGCCCACCGCCACCAGCACCCGGCAGCGCTGGCGGAAGTTGATCAGGGTGTGCACGTTTTCGTCGTTGCAGCAACCGCCCTCGATGAGGCCGATATCGCAGGCCCGCGAAAATTCCTTGAGGTCGTTGAAGGGGGACTTGTCGAATTCCACAAGCTCAATGAGATCGAGGAGCCGCTCGTCAATGTCGAGGAAGGACATGTGGCAGCCAAAGCAGCCGGCGAGCGAGGCGGTGGCGATGATTTTTTTGGGCATGGTGTTCTCCGCCATCAGGACCGCAGCTCGGCGCCGATCGGCGTGCGGTCGTAGGTCCGCCGGCCGATGGGGACGTCGAACCCTTTTCCCTTCCGCAGGATCGCACCGACAGGGCAGATATCCATCGCCTGCTGGGCGAGCGCGTCGCTGATATTCTGCGAGGTCACAGGGTCAATGTTGATCACCACCCGGTCGCCGCGCTTGCCGAAGGCGAACAGGGCCTTGCCGGCCGGGTTGCGGATGCCGCGGATGCAGCGCTTGCATTGAATGCAGCGGTTGTGGTCCTTGAGCAGCTTGGGATGCCACGCCTCGACGTCGCGCCGGGGAAAGAGGTAGGGGAAATGCGGCACGGTAACCCGGTAGCGGTAGGCCAGCGCCTGCAGCTCGCACGAGCCGCTCTTTTCGCAGGAGGGGCACAGGTGGTTCCCTTCGGCGAACAATATTTCGACGATGGCCTGGCGGAACGACTCCAGTTCCGGCGTACTGGTCTGGACGTTCAGCCCCTCGACCACCTTGGTGGTGCAGGCGGTGGCCGGCAGTCCGTTGATCAGCACCGTGCAAATCCGGCACGCGCCCTTGGGCGGGATGCCCGTATAATTGCACAGCGTCGGGATGAAAACCCCGCACGCCCGGGCCGCCTCCACCAGCGGCGCGCCGTCTTCGGACAGATAAATTTTGCCGTCGAGCGTGAATTTGACAAAAGTGGCCATGGGTTGTTCCTCAGGTTCCAGCCACGGCCCGGTCGTAGTCGCGGACCGCCGCCGCCAGGTCGAACGCGGGCTCGAAACGGTCATCGCCCGCCTTGATCCGCTGGTCGTACAAACCCCGGAAGTTTTTGAGGGTTGTGACGATGGGGTTTAACGCCGTCTGCCCGAGGCCGCACCGGTTTCGTTTCATGATGGCGGACCACGCCGACAGGCGGTCGAGGTCCGTCGGCGTGCCCCGCCCGGCGATGATTTTTTCCAGCACGATCTGGGCCATGCCCGTGAGCGCGCGGCAGGGGACGCAGGAGCCGCAGGATTCGTCCCGGAAGAAGCGCGCAAAGTTGAGCACAACCTCCGGCAGCAGGTCGCGCTGCCGGCCGATGATGATGAGCGAGCCGCCCGTGGCCAGATCCTCGTAAGCCAGAATGCGGTTGAATTCCTTGGGCGCGATGCACGCGCCCGAGGGCCCGCCCACCTGCACCGCCTGCACGTCCCGGGCACCGACCATCTTCAGGATGTCGTTGACCGAAAACCCCCACACGACCTCGTAGATGCCGGGCCACTCGCAGTCGCCCGAGACGCTGAGGACCTTGGTGCCCTTCGATTCCGCCGTGCCGAGGTTGTTGTACCACTCCGGTCCGTTGAGGATCACCTTGACCACCGAACAGAGCGTTTCGACGTTGTTGACCACGGTGGGCCGCTGGAGATAGCCCTTTTCCACGGGGAACGGCGGGCGATCCCGCGGCTCGCCGCGTTTGCCCTCGGCCGATTCGATGAGCGCCGACTCCTCGCCGCAAACATACGCCCCCGCGCCGTACTGGATCTTGATCTCGAAATTGAAGCCCGCCTGGCCCACGATGAGTGGGCCGAGAAGGTTGTTGGCCCGCATGTCGCTCAGCACCTGCTCGAGGTAGGCGCGGAGATAGCGGTATTCGTTGCGGATGTAGAGAATGCCCTGCCGCGCGCCGACGGCGTAGCCCGCGATCGCCATCCCCTCGAAGACCAGCTGCGGCAGTTCCGTGAGGATGACGCGATCCTTGAAGGTGCCCGGCTCGCCCTCGTCCGCGTTGCAGAAAATGTATTTCACGTCGCCCGGCGCCTTGCGCGCGAACTCCCACTTCATGCCGGTGGGGAAGCCCGCGCCGCCGCGGCCGCGCACGCTGGCCGCCTTGACTTGCGCGATCACCTCGCTCGAGCTCAGAGCGACCACGCGCCGGAGCGCGGCCCCCGGCTGGTAATCGTCGAACACCATCGAGCCCCGGCGGCGGATATGGTTGCACACCATGGCATGCACCAGGGGGTGGGCATTCTGGCCGTCGCCCAGGCGATCGCCCTGGAGTTCGGCCACCGTCTTCCCGGCCCGCAGGCCGGCGACGATCTCCCGCGCCCACGCCGGCGTCAGGCTGGTGAAGACCACGTCGTTGATCAGCGCGGCGGGCTCCTGATCGCTCATGCCGATGCAGGCGGTGTCAAACAGCCCGATACAGCCATCCGGAGAAACCTGGCCAAAGGCACACCCGGCGGCCTCCTCGAACGCGCGGACGACGGCGGCGCGGCCGTGGAACTGGGCCACGACGCTGTCGTTGAGGTACACGGTGTATCGGCCGCGCGGCTCGCGGGCGAAGAAATGATAAAACGAGACCGTCTGCTCGACATCCACCTGCGGAATATTCAACGTCTTCGCGATGCGCGCGATCGTCGCGTCGGACAGGTAACCCAGCTCCGCCTGGATATCAATGAGGATATCCATGAGCCGCGTTTCGTCGCCGTTATACTTCTTGATGACTGCAGGTATGGTTTTATCCATGGCTGTCCTCGACTCGCGGCCGCACCGTCCGCCAACCATCCCGGCTGGGCGTGCGCCGGGCCTTACCCCATGGGCGCTCCGCCGATATACTGCTCGAGATTCTTGATCAAAAACGCCTGCTCCGACATGATCTCCTTGACCAAGTCACCGATGGAAATGATACCGACCAACTTGCCGTTTTCGATCACGGGCAGGTGCCGGATCCGTTTATCGGTCATCAGCGCCATGCATTCCTCGACGCGATGCTCCGGATTCACCTTGGTGACCGAGGTGGACATGATGTCCTTCACCGGGGTGTTCTTGGAAAGGCGGCCCTGCAGCACCACTTTGCGGGCATAGTCGCGTTCGGAAAACACCCCGACCACCCGTTTGCCTTCCATCACCAACAGCGCCCCCACTTCTTTTTCCGCCATCAGCTTGAGCGCGTCGAAAACCGAGGCCTCCGGCGCCACCGTCCAGACGGTGGATCCCTTGGTCGCCAGCAATTGTCGGATGGTCTTCATGGTGTAATCCTTTCGCCGCAACACTATGCCTCGCAAAATGGCCCTGTCAATGCTGCAATCGGAAATATATCTTTTCCTGCCGTGGGCAACCGTGTTTAATGCGGGCGCGCGCATGCACGAGATTGCCATCGGCCAGAATCTGGTAGCCGCGGTGCTGCAGGAAATGCGGCAGCGCCAGGTGCCGCCGGGCGCGCTGCGCGTGACCCGCGTCGTGGCCGGTCAGATGCACCAGATTGTGCCGGAAGCGCTGGCGACCGCCTACGACCTGCTGAGCAGGGACACGCCCGCCGCCGGGTCCACGCTGGCCTTGCGCGTCCTGCCCCTGGAGGCGCGCTGCCCGGCGTGCGGCTGGCGCGGGGCGCTGGAGCCGCCGGTTTTCCTGTGCGGCGCCTGCGGCCAGGGCGGCATCGAATTGCTGAGCGGCAACGAGCTCTACCTGGAAAGTCTCGAGGTGGCGTCGGCGGATGACCTGGAACAACCGGCGGTGGCGCCATGAGGCGGCGGAGGAAACCATGACGGAACAACCGGCGGCGGGCGCGGGCAGCCCGGCCTATGTCTGGATGATCGCGCTGGTGGCGGCGCTGGGCGGGTTGCTCTTCGGCTACGACTGGGTGGTGATCGGCGGGGCCAAGCCGTTTTTCGAGAAGTTCTTTCACTTGAGCAGCGGGTCGTTAAGCGGTTGGGCAAACAGTTGCGCGCTGCTCGGCTGCCTGCTCGGCTCGATCGTCACCGGCGGCTTGAGCGACCGGTTCGGTCGCAAGAAACTGCTGATCCTCGCGGCGCTGCTGTTCGCGGTGTCGTCGGTGCTGACCGGCTGGGCCGCCACGTTCACATGGTTTGTGGTCTGGCGCATTCTGGGCGGTGTGGCGATCGGCATGGCCTCGAACCTGTCGCCGATGTACATCGCCGAGATCGCGCCGGCGCACCTGCGCGGCCGGCTGGTGGCGCTCAACCAGCTCACCATTGTCATCGGCATCCTCGCGGCACAGCTTTTCAACTGGTGGCTCGCGGTGCGGTTGGATGCGGGCCTTTCCGCGGCGGCCCGGCAACTGTGGAACGAGCAGTCGGGCTGGCGGTGGATGTTCACGGCGGTGACGGTGCCGTCGTTGGTGTTCTTCATCGGCGCCCTGCTCGTGCCGGAAAGCCCGCGGTGGCTGATCAAGAACGGTAACCGCGACGCCGCCCGGCGCGTGCTGGCCCGGATTGGCGGCGACGCCTACGCCGCGGCGGAAGTGGCCGACGTGCAGCAGACGCTGGCGGGCGGGGAGCCGCAGGGCGTCCGCTTCCGTGACCTGTTGGAACCAAGGGTCATGAAGATCGTGCTCGTCGGCTGCGCGCTGGCGGTGCTGCAGCAGTGGAGCGGCATCAACTCCATCTTCAACTACGCCGAGGAAATCTTCAAGAGCGCCGGGTACGGCATCAGCGACATCATGTTCAACATCGTCATCACCGGCGCGATCACTCTGGTGTTCACGCTGGTGGCGATCGGGACGGTGGACCGTTTCGGCCGGCGCAAACTGATGCTGATCGGCTGCGCGGGCATCGGCCTCTCCCACGTGTTGCTGGGCACGGCCTACGCGCTGGGCCTGAAGGGCCTCGCGGTGCTGATCTTCACGCTTTGTTCGCTCGGCTGCTACGCCCTCTCGCTCGCGCCGATTGTCTGGGTGCTGATCGCGGAGCTGTTCCCGAACCGCATCCGCGGCGCGGCGATCGCGGTCGCCGTCTCGGCGCTCTGGATCGCCTGCTTCATCCTGACCTTCGCGTTTCCGATCCTGAAGGGTGTCGTCGGCCTGGCCGGGACCTTCTGGCTCTATGCGGCGATCTGCTGCGCCGGCTTCGTCTTTGTCTGGTTCAAGGTGCCGGAAACCAAGGGCAAGACGCTGGAACAGATCGAAAGCGAGTTGACGGCATGATCATCATGGCAGAAAGAAAAAAGGCAGCAGCATGAAAGCGAATGAATGGAATACGAGCATCTCCGTTGGCGCTTTCGCCATGGCCGCATGGTCCATCGTCGTGTCATGCCCGGCGCTCGCCAAGGCGGAGGTCGCGGGGGTGCCGCCGCAGGCGGTTGTGACCGTTGACACGGACACCCCGTCCAAACCGTACAGTCCCATGATCTTCGGCGGCTTCCTCGAGCACTTTCACACCCAGGTATACGGCGGGGTATTCGATCCCGGCTCACCGCTTGCGGACAAAAACGGATTCCGCCGGGATGTCGTCGCAGCGTTGCAGGAGTTGAAAGTCCCCATTGTTCGTTGGCCGGGCGGGTGTTATGTCAGCGGCTATCACTGGGAAGCTGGCGTCGGAAAGAAGCGCAGGCCGACGGATGACATGGCATGGGGCGTGGTTGAACCAAACACCTTCGGCACGGATGAGTACGTCGAGCTCTGCCGGCTCCTCGGATGGCAGCCCTATATCTGCAACAACGCTGGCAACGGCACGATCCAGGAAATGAGAAACTGGGTCGAATACTGCAACGCCAGTAAGGGCCCATACGCTCAAATGCGCAAGGACAACGGATACGACAAGCCGCGGAACGTCAAGCTCTGGAGCATCGGCAACGAAAACTGGGGCCAACATGAGATTGGCTACAAGCCCATCGAGCAGTGGGCCCCGCTGGTCCTTGCAGCAGCAAAAGAAATGAAGGCGGCGGATCCCCATATTCAACTGACCGCGGCGGCGTTACCCACTAGAGCGTGGACACTGCCACTGCTGAAAATGGCTGGACCATACCTTGACTACATTTCAATCCATAGCTACTGGCTGCCTCTCTGGGGAAGTAATGACATGCCCGATTACATGACCTGCATCATGCATTCCGAATCCCCGGAGCAGCTCATTACGGACTACATCGGTGTTCTTGAGGAATCCGGATACCGCGGACGTATTAAAATCGCTTTCGACGAATGGAATCTTCGGGGCTGGCATCATCCGGGTTTCCCGCGCAAAACGGTTCAGGACTATGGCGATCCCGAGGTCATCAAGCTGATTGCGGCCCGTGAGCAGAACCTGCTCGCTTCACAATACACCATGGCCGATGCGCTGTTTTCCGCCTCATTTTTCAATGCCTGTCTTCGTCATGCGGAGGATGTCGGCATGGCCAATATCGCCCCGATCGTGAATACACGGGGACCGCTCTATGTTCATCCAAAAGGGATCGTCAAGCGCACGCACTTCCATGCCATGGCGCTGTATGCCAACGAGCTGGAAGGCCGGGTCGGCAAGCTGGCGATCAAGGCGGACAAACTCGCCCATGGCGAGAGATCGGTCCCCCTGGTCGATGCCATTGCCACGGTGAACGAATCGGGCCGGAACTGGGCGATCGCGTTGGTGAACCGTCACCCTGAAAATGAAGTGGCCTGTACCGTCAAGATGAAGGACTTGCCGCTGGAAGGCAGCTACGCGGCGCTGGTCCTGGCCGGCGATGCACCCGAGGCCTTCAATGATATCGAGCATCCTCAACGGGTTGTGCCGAAGCAAGCGAAACTGACCTTTACCAAGGGCGTGGCCACTTTGCCGCCCCATTCTCTGACCATCGTAAAAGTACTGTTGCCGAGATCGCATCAAGGGCGATTACTACCTTGAGAACAACGTACAACGGAACGAAGCCAACCCAACTCCCGGCCCGTTCGAGCATCCCGGCCAGGGCGATCTCAAGCGCAAAATCCGGTGATTACCGTAGAGAGGAGCCTGACTATGTCGCGGCGTGAACTGATCAGGAATATCATTGCTGGGAAGAAAGTTGAACGATGCGGGTTCTGGCTGGGCAATCCGCATCCGGATACCTGGCCGATACTGCACCGGTATTTCGGAACGAAAACAGAGGAAGAACTGCGCAGAAAGCTGGGGGATGACTGCCGCTGGATCTGTCCGCAGTTCTATCCCGACGTTTACCGGGATCCTGACGGCCGGCAGTTGTTCGACTCCGGTCTGGACCGGTCCAAACACATGGCCCCGCCGCTGGCAGCCTATGAGACGGTGGCCGAAGTAGACCAATATCCATGGCCCAAGCCGGAATATCTGCATTTTGAATCTTGTTTGAAAGACCTGAAAAAGGCCGGGGATGTCTATCGGCTGAGCGGATTCTGGACCTGCTTCTACCACAACATGGCCGACCTATTCGGCATGGAAGAGTATTTCGTCAAAATGTACACCCATCCGGAGGTGGTCAGGACTGCTACGGACAGGGTGTGCGAGTTCTATTACCAGGCCAACGAGAAATTCTTTGCCGTGGCGTCCCGGGAGGTGGATGGGTTTTTCTTCGGCAACGATTTCGGCACGCAGTTGAGCTTGATCTGCGGCCCCGGCCAGTTCGATGAGTTCATTCTGCCTTGGTTCCGGAAATTCACCGCACAGGGGCACCGGCATGGCTACCAGGTCATCCTGCATTCGTGCGGCGCGATTCACGATGTCATCGAGCGGCTGATCGCCTCGGGGGTTGATTGTCTGCATCCCTTGCAGGCCAGGGCGAGGAACATGGATGCCGAAACACTCGCGCAGAAATTCAAGGGGCGGATCGCGTTCCTGGGCGGGATTGACACGCAGGACGTGATGACGAATGGAACTCCGGCAGGAGTTCGCGCGGAGGTACATCGCGTCCGGAAGCTGCTGGAACCTTGCTTGATTGTGAGCCCGAGCCACGAGGCGCTCCTGCCGAATGTCCCGCCGGAGAATGTGGCCGCCATGGCAGAGGCAGTGACGGAAGACTAAACCCGAAATCCGAATATCGAAAATCGAAACAAGCACAAAACTCAAAACATTGCAAAAACCAAGAAAACACAGCGTTTGGACTTTTTCTTCTTTTACTATTCGGATTTGTTTAGGATTTCGAGATTCGGATTTCGTGTTTGCTTTGGAAGGTTCCGCAAAACCGGAGGTTATATGCCGCAGGATAATATACCGAAGCCCACCGGCAGTCTGATGTATCTGATGCTGCTGACGGTGGTGGCGGCCTTGGGCGGTTTGCTGTTCGGCTATGACACGGCGGTGATCTCGGGGGCGGTGGGTTTCCTCCAGTCGCATTTCCACCTGGGCGCCGGACTGAAGGGCTGGGCGGCGTCGAGCGCGCTGATCGGCTGCATCGTCGGCGCCATGTTCGGCGGGCCGTTGAGTGACCGGTACGGCCGGAAGAAGATGCTGCTGCTCTGTGCCGTGCTGTTTGCGCTCTCGGGCATCGCCTCGGCCCTGCCGCGCACCCTGACGCAGTTTGTCTGGGCGCGCTTTGCCGGCGGTTTTGCCATCGGGTCCGTGTCGGTGCTGTCGCCGCTCTATATCGCCGAGATCGCCCCGGAACGGATGCGCGGGCGGCTGGTGTCGCTGTATCAACTGGCGATCGTGGTCGGCATCCTTGTGGTGTTTCTGGTCAATCTGCTGATCCAGCGCCTGGGCGACGAAACGTGGAACACGGCTTATGGCTGGCGCTGGATGATGGGGTCCTTGACCCTGCCGGCAGGTCTGTTTGGGATCCTGCTGCTGTTCATCCCGGAAAGCCCGCGTTGGCTCATGAAGGTGGGCCGCCGGTCCGCGGCGGAGCAGGTGATGGTCCGGGTCGGCGGCCAGGCGGCGGCGGACCGGGAACTCAGACAGATCGAAGCATCCTTGAACCAGGAAGAGGGCCAATTCGCGGAACTCTTCACCGGCGGCTACCGGCGTGCGCTGGTGATTGGCGTGGCGCTGGCCGCGATCTGCCAGTTCAGCGGCATCAATGCGATCATGTATTATGCCCCCGAGATTTTCAAATCCATCGGGGTGGGGCGGGAGACCGCGTTCACGCAGACGGTGTCCATCGGCGTGGTGAACCTGCTGTTTACCTTCGTGGCCATCTGGCTGGTGGACAAGGCCGGCCGCAAGGCCCTGTTGATCGGCGGATCCATCGTGCAAGTGATGGCGCTGACGGCCGTGGGCATCCTGTTTGCCCGGGGCGTCGGCGGGTTGGGGTTGTTGTTTTTCATCGTGCTGTTCACGGCCGCTTTTGCCTCGGCCATGGGGCCGGTGCCTTGGATTGTAATCTCCGAAATATTTCCGACCAAGATTCGTGGCCGGGCCATGTCCGTGGCGGTCCTGGTCATCTGGCTGTCCTGTTTTATCGTCTCCCAGACTTTCCCCATGCTGGTTGACTCCATCGGGAATGCCAAGACCTTCTGGATTTATGCGCTTTGCAGTCTGGCCGGCCTGATATTCGTTGTGGTCGTGGTGCCGGAGACCAAGGGCAAGACGCTGGAGGAAATCGAGCAGTCGTGGAAGAGAAGGAACTAAGAGATGATGAATCACTTTATCGGTCATGCGATTTCTGCCGGATTGGCGTTGAATTTGT
>CAIQIC010000434.1 GCA_903871765.1 uncultured Lentisphaerota bacterium | reverse complement strand
GCGCAGATCAAGTGGCGGGATTTCCTGCTGGGCATCATCAACATCCTGAAGCGGCAAAACATCGCCGAAGCCGTCAGTATTTGCGAGGAAACGCCAGGGCCGGTGGCCCAGTTGGCGCGGGCCGCCATCCTGCATCATGACGAAGGCCCGGTGCGCATCCGCCGCGCCATGGAGGAGACCGGCTTGGTGGAAATGCCCCGGCTGGAGAGCCGCCTGCCGCTGCTGGCCACGCTGGCGCACCTGTCGCCCCTGCTGGGCCTGCTCGGCACGGTGCTGGGCTTGATGCGCATGCTGCTGACGATCCAGCAGAAGGCGCCGCTGGTGCACGCGGGCGATCTGAGCGCCGGCCTGTGGCAGGCGTTGCTGGCCACCGCGGCCGGTTTGGCGATGTCCATTCCGGCCTATGCCGGGTATAACCTGCTGCTGGCCCGGGTGGCATCCGTCAGCCTGGACATGGAGCGCGCCGCGATGGAACTGGAAAATTACTTTGCGCAAAACCCGCCGGCCTCGGGGGCGGTGTGAGCGCCGGCGCTGTCGCTCCGCCGGCATCCGGCCTGTTCCGCCGCCGGTTCCAACCGCGCGCGCAGCCGGTGTGCGCCTGGCTGCCCACGGCGGCCCTGATCAATGTCGCCGCGCTGGTGGCCGGCGTGTTGCTGCTGCAGGCGCGGTTTGTGTTGCAGCCTGGCGTCACGGTCAATCTGCCCGCGGCGGCCTTCACCGGCGGCGCGCCCTATGGCGCGCTGGTGGTGACCGTCTCGCAGGAGGGCATGGTTTTTTTCAACGACGAACGCACGACGCTGGAAGGTTTGTCCTCGGCCTTCGCGCAGGCGGCGCACGAACAGCCGGGCGCCACGCTGGTGATCGAGGCCGACAGCCGTGTCACCCATGGCACCCTCGTCGCGCTCTATAATATGGCCCGGGCCGCCGGCATCCAGCAGATCTCGCTGGCCACGCGCCTGGCCACGCCGGCCGAAGCCCGGCTACCGGACCGGTGACGATGAACGCAACGGAACAAAGACCACCCGCCGCGCTCGCGCTGGAGCCGTCCGGAGAGCGGGTCGCTTGGTGGCCGCTGGTGTGGTCCGCGGTACTGGCGGCGGCGTGGTTCGGTTTCTGGGGCCTGCTGCTGCAACCCGAGGACCGCAAGGTGTCCGCCGCGCAGCCCGCGAAGGCGCCGCGCGTCGCCTTTCTGCCGGACCCGGCCGCTCGCGGGGGTGGGGCGCCCCACGCGGACCTGCGCGCGCTGTGGTCGCCGGTGCTGTTTTCCCTCCCCACGCCCATGGGGTTCAGCCGCGCGGTGGACCGTGGCGATTCCGCGCTGCGCCCCCCCTTGCTGCAAGCCCAGAGCACGCCGGTGCTGTTGGCGCGTCCGGTCCCGCCGCCGGATGCGCCCTTGATTCCGTCGCCGGCCGAGGTCCTGGCCGGGCGGGCCGCCGCCGAACTCCTGGTGCCGGAAACGCCGGTGTTTGCGCGCGCGGCGGCGGGCACCGGCCAGACCTGGCAGATCCTGCTGCGCAACGGTTCGGCGGGCGCCGTCTGGCAGGCGCAGCCGCTGCCCACGGCGCCGGCGGCCGGCAGCGCCGGGGCTTGGGAGGCCGGGGCGCAACTCGAAGTCAGCCGGGAAGGCGTGGTGCAGCACGTCTGGCTCGAAGCGCCCACCGCGTCCAGTAATCTGAATGCCCAACTGGTCCACGCGCTGCTGCAATGGCGCTGTACCCCCGCGACCAACGCGCGGGCCGTGCACGTGCTGCTGCGCGTAGCCAACACGGCGCTGGCGCTCCCGCCGCCGGCGGCCGGAGGACCGCCATGACGACCTCCCTGCCCGGCGTTTTCTTCGTGCCGTTGTTTTTCAGCCTTGTGATCGTCTTCGGCTGCTGGCTATATTACGCGCTCCGTTGGCGCACGCCGGCGCGTCCGCCGCGTTCCCGCATCTACCGTTGCGCGGCGCGCGGGCACGTGTATGCGGATTATCGCGATCGGCCCATGGCCCGCTGTACGCGTTGCGGAACCATGAATGACGTGCTGAAGCGGTAACGTTGCCGCCGGGGCGGTGGATGGGAATATGGCCGAGTTACCACAGGTTGAGATTGTGCGCTGGTCGCCGACCAGCGCATCCCCGGCCGTGGACGCGCTGCTCGACCGCCCGGCCTTTGAGCCCGAAGCCGAACGCGTCGCCGGCGAGGTGCTCGCCGCCATCCGCACCGAAGGCGATGCGGCGGTCGCCCGCTACGTCCGGCAGTTCGACGGCGCGAATCTGCCGCCGGAGCGCTTTCGCGTCACGCCGGAGGAAATCAAAACCGCCTACGAGGCCGTGGATCTGGACTTCAAGCGGGCGGCCACGGAGTCCTACCAGCGCATCATAAAATTCAGCAAGGCCGGCCTGCGCAGGGACTGGAGCCTGGCCAGCCCCAAGGGCGGC
>CAIQIC010000433.1 GCA_903871765.1 uncultured Lentisphaerota bacterium | reverse complement strand
TCCTGCCGGGCTTGGGCGAGCTGCTGTTCCGACGCCGTGTATTTGTCCTGCAATTGCTGATACTGTTCCTTCGGGACGCCGCAACCGCTCAACGCCAACGCTGCCGCCGCCACGCACACCGATCGAATCATCGTCTTCATGGGTTCCTCTTTTTTTCTAAAAATCCGCCACCTTGGCGGGTTGTTGTCTTAAAAGTAAAACTTATACACGCTGAAAATAATTTGCAAGCGCTTTGGGCGCCAAAAGAAGGTTGCCCCTCCGGGCGCCACGATCATTCCGGCCGCCCGGTCAGGTTTTCTTGGCCGTCTGCCGGGCCAATTGCTTGGCGATCTGCTTGGGCCGCTTCAACAGCAGGCGCATGCGGGCCGAATCCATGGTCTCGACCTCCTTTGCCGGCACGCCCAGGGCCAGCAGGCGCTTCCGGTGCAGTTTCTGCCGCCGGCGGCGTGCCACGCCGGTCTTGCGGGGCCGGCGGAGATTCTTGTTCCTGCGTAAAAAATCGCCCATACCAAATTCCTCTTTCTGCCAGTGACGCGCGGCGAAGCACTCTACACAACGCCGGGCGGCGGAGCAACCCATTAATTCACTTGCTGCTGCCGGTACGATTCCACTTCCCAATGCTCGATAAAATCGCGGGCGCGGTCGGTCATGTACTGAATACCGCCGAAGGCTGCCGCCAGTTGCTGCACCAGCGCGCCGTCGCGGGCCAGCGCCAACGCGAGCTCGGCCTTCCGGGGGGTGGGGCCGGCGCCGAACACGGCCGCGGGCGTGACGATGACCATCGGCGCGTAGCCGTGCTGTTGCCGGAACGCCGCCAGCCTGGCGGGGGTCAGCGGCCCGGTGTACGGAAACGATTTCGCGTACACGATGTGATCGGGCGAGATGGGGCCGGCCGCGACGGCCGACGGAGCGGCCGGCGCGAGCCCCGCCGCGTCCGGTCCGAGCAGGTCGCGGAGGGCCTGGCGGATGCGCTCGACGGCGACGGGATCGGCGGGCGCGGCGGACGGCAGCGTGAGGGCGACGGCGGCCTGGCGATATTCCGCGCGCAGCGTGTCCAGCACGCGCCGGTAGGCCGCGCGGATCTCCTCCGACGTGTTGCCGGTGACGAACACGCCGTGGTTTTCCAGCAGCAGCAGGGTCGGCGCGCCACCGCGTTGGACGCTGTACTCCTGGACGCGCCGGCGCACGTCCAGGCACAGCGTGAACCCGGGATCGACGTAGGGGATCCACAGCGCGTCCGGGAACAGGCGCGCGCAGGCCGCCGCGCCGTCCCGCGCGCACGTCAGGCCGTTGACCAGGGCGGGATGCGTGTGGACCACGAACGTGCCGCCGAGCACGTCGTGCAGCGGCGCCTCGACCGACGGCCGGCCGGTCTGGCCCGGTTGCACCGCGGCCGCCATGACATCCTTGACCAGCGCTTCGCGCGCTGCCGGTTCGGCGGGGATAACCAGCCGGTAAAGCTGCTGCATCGCGGCGCGGTTCAGGGCCACAAACGCCGCCGGCGTCAGATGGGCCAGGGTGGTGCCGGAGGGCTTGACCCACAGCGTATCGGCGGTTTTCGCCGACGTGTTGCCGCCGCCGCCCAGGACGTAATCCGGCGTGCCGAATTCCAGGGACAGCGCGGTGAGTTCATCGAGTAGTTGCATGGCAATCTCTGGTCCCAGCGGTGGGGTCAACCCTTAACTGACGGTTCAGTAGTCAGAAGACAGAATACAGAATCCAGAACGAAATACACATGCGTTTGCCAGCCGGGGACGACCGGCGATAACTCGGCAAGTTGCCGCTGTGGATCTTCATCCCGTTGCATGTCCTCAACCACATGGCGTTCCTCATGCTGTATTCTGACTCCTGCGTGTGTTCTTTTGGACCGCGCTGCGCGTGGCTTATAAAGCCAACCCGCGCTGTCTGTCAAGGTTGCGGCAGCGGTTTGCTGGTGATCAAACCGATGCCGCGGCCCTGGTTGCCGCAGGCGCAGTAGTACATATAGAACGTTTCGTTTTTCGGGTTGTACACCAGGGAGATCTTGTGGGCGTACTGCCGGTCCAGTCCGCCGGGATGGCCGCCGGCCTTGTAGAGCGGCTCGGGATGGGCGGTCCAGTGTACCAGGTCGCGCGAGCAGGCGGCCATGATGTGCGCGCCGCCGCGGCCGACGCCAAAGTAGAACATGGTCCAGTGATCGCCGTCGCGGAACACCTTGCCGTCCGAGCAAAACTGATCGTCATAGCCGCCGGGCCGGTTGCGGAGCACCGGGTTGCCGGGGTGGCGGGTCCAGTCGAGTAGGTTGGTCGAGGTGGCCAGCCCCATTTGCTCGCGTCCGCCGTTGGCGGCGTTGTAGAAGTCGTAGAACCGGCCTTCGTGCTCGACCAGCCACGGCTGGTAGATGCAGTCCTTTTCCCAGGGGCCGACGTCCGGTTCGTGGACCGACAGGATATATTTTTCCTTGCCGCGCTGCCAAACGAGGCCGTCGGCGCTCACCGCCACACCCTCGTAGCCGGGACGCAATTCATAGCCCCCCTGGCGCGGGTAGGCGCCGTAGAGCGACCAGTACTTGCCGTCGCGCTGCTTCAGCCGCCGTGGAGCCTTGATGTCGTAGGTTTCGTACAGGTAGGCGCCCAACACGCAGCCGCCGTTGTCGAACTGGCCGGCCGGGCCGAACCCCAGCGCGAGCCGGAAGTTTCTCCAAGTCACCAGGTCGTCGCTCTCGGCGACAAACGAGTTGTAGCCCTTGTCGTTAAAGGCGATGAAGCTCATGTACCATTTGTCGTCGCCGGGCAACTGGTACACGGTGGGGACGTCGGTGTTGTGGAAATCCTCGTGCCCCGGAATGTCCGGTTTTTCCGGGATCACGTGCGTCGGATGGTAATGCCAGCCGCGGTACGGCGCGGACCAGCGGTCCAGGGTGGCCTGGTCAATCGCCGTGTTGTCGTCCGCCGCGGCGGCCCGCAGCACCACAGCCAGCGCCGCGCCCGCCCACGTCCCGGCCTGCGTCTTGTTCGTCATGGCGGCACTGTAATCGGAGCGCCCGTCCTGTCGAGCACAATTCCACGGCCCAGCGTTGGGGATTGACTCCCTACGTCCATGGATTAGGATGCCGCGCACGCCAGTAGCGCGCAGGCGGATAGGGGAGACGCCATGGGTATGTTTGATACACTGGGCCGCGACGCGGCTCAAGCCGCTCGGAAGGAAAACACGCTGCGCAAGCTGGAGCGGATGAACC
>CAIQIC010000432.1 GCA_903871765.1 uncultured Lentisphaerota bacterium | reverse complement strand
TGCAATCGTTCCGCGACCTTGTCCAGCCAGATGTGGCCGACGCCGTCGTAGCCGAGCTCCTTCAACAACGCTGCCTGCTCGGAAAAATTACGCGACTTTGCATCGTGCCAGTCGATGCAGAATGGGAAAAACGGCTGCGCGGCCCGCGCCGCCACGCCGGCGGCCAGCAAGATATACAGGACTATTCGCTTCATGAGAACGCTCCTCTTGTCGCGCGCCGTGCCGCGGCTGACCTGCACGCCGCCGCGAAGGCTGGGCTTCAGTTTTTCAGGCCTGCATGCCTTTCAGGTTCGCTTTCAGTTGCTTGTTCTCGCGGATCAATTCCTGCATTGTCAGACGCCGGCCCCGCGCGGCGGCCTCGCGGCCGAGGATGGCGGTCAAGTGGCCGTTCACGGCGCGCTGGACGGTCGGGTTTTCGAAGCGGCCCTCGGTGATATTGCGGTAGAACTCGGCGACGTTACGCCCGACACCCTCGTCAAACACGCTGCCCATCTGGCCCGCGTAATGCTGGTCGCCGCCGCGCACGTAGACTTTGCCGCCGTACTGGAGGTGCGCCGTGGCTTGCAGGCCGAAGAAGCTCGCCGAGAGAGTCGTGACGTCGAAGCTGTTGTCCAGCGACTGGGTGACATGTGTCCAGAGAGCGCCATCCTCATACTCGTAAACCACGGCCGCGACATCGGTGCGATCCCCGTTGGGCTTCGGCCGGCAAGTTCGCGAACGACCCGAGGCGGCGGCGGGCATCTTGCCCAGCGCCCAGACCACGCCGTCGATGATGTGAATGTCGTAGGAGACCATCGTGTCGCCGCTGAGCTCCGTATCGGAGAGCCAGATCTCGTCGCGCAACCGGCTTTCGATGTTCGGCCCGCGGGGCGGGTCGGGCCACGCATGCCACGCCATGCCGAACGATGCAATGTGCCCCAGCGGCCCGAGCGCGCCGGCGCGGATGCGGTTGGCGACTTCGATGCAGGCTGGGTCGGTGGGCAACTGGTAGTCCACGAGGAAGCACCGTTTCTTTCTGGTCGCCAGCTTGCCGGTCGCGCCGATCAGCAACGTGCCGGGCACATCTACGGCGACCGGTTTGGCCAGATAAACGTGCTGGCCGGCGTCCACCGCAGCCTGGGCCTGCTCGGGATAGAAGTACGGCACGTCCTCGATGACGACCGCCTCGACGCCGCTGGCGATGAGTTTCTTGTAGCCCGACAACCCGGCGAACCGCCGCGCCTTGTCCACGCCGAGCGTCTCACCAGCCTTGTCTACCACCGCGTCAAAGTAATCCGCCACGGCATGGAATTCGTAGCCGCCGTGTTGCTTGAAGAAGCTGGTGATCCACAGGCCGCGTCCACCGCACCCGATCAGGCCGAGCTTGATCTTGCGCGTGATCTGTGGCGCGGACGCCGACGTGGCCGGCGTCTCCGCCGCCCGGTTGCTCATGGCGCCGAGGATGGCGCCGGTGGCGGTGGCGGCCACCGTGCTGCCGATGAACTGACGGCGCGACCAAGGCAGGTTGTTCATGGTCAGTTCTCCTTTAGATAGCTTGCGTACAATGCGATGGCTTGGGCATCCGTGATGCCGCGCCCGACGATCAGCCGCGCGCGCACCGTGGCGCTCTCCCCTGCCTTAAGGTCGCGGCCAAACAACGAGAGATACAGGGACCGGTGATCTTCTTCGCCGTACGGTGTGGCGACCGCAAAACAATCCGCCGGCGGCGCCATCACCAGGGCGGCCAGACCGGTCTTTTCATCCCGGCGCAGGCCCAACGGCCCGGCCAGCGGGGGTCTGATCGTCCAGTCCACCGGATGCG
>CAIQIC010000431.1 GCA_903871765.1 uncultured Lentisphaerota bacterium | reverse complement strand
CGTTCGCTGTAGGGAAAGCCCGGCACCCAGGCGAGCCAGGACTGCTGCGAGAGCAGGCGCATCGCCTGGCCCAAAACGGCAATGCCAAAAAACCCCAGCACCACGCTCGGAAACGCGGAAATGAACTCAATGCACGGCTTGATGAAGCGTTGCTCGGAAGCAGTGGCTACCTGGTTGACGTAGATGGCCGACCCCACGCCCAGCGGCACGGCGATGGCCAGCGCCACCACCGAAACCATGAGCGAGCCCACGAAGAGCGGGATAATGCCGAACCAATCCTGCCAGAAACTGGCGGTCAGCCACTCCCGTCCAAAAATAAACGAGGTGACGGTTTGGTACCACGGCACCGGGCGGCGGTAATCCCACGTCCCGAGTTTTCGCTCGATTGCGGGGAATTCGGCAAGATAAACCCGGCAGAGCTGCCTGAAGCGGTCACAACGCGCCTGCAGTTCAGGCGTTGGCATTGCCGGGGCGGCCGCCAGCGCCGCCTCGAGCTTCTTCGCGAACTTCCGGTTTTCCTCCCGGTAGGCTGGCAGCGTCGCCAGCAGGGGCAGCAGCTCGCTGGCAAAGTCCACCTCCTCGATCACCACTTTTGCCGCCTCGGTGGTTTTGCCCTCCGCGAGTAACTGGCGGCGCTCCTCCTGTTTGTCCTGTTCGACGATGAACTTCGTCTTGATTCCGGTGGCCAGGTCGGTGAGGTCGGAAACAAGACCACGGAGTGGTTCGACGGCATCGCCAAACTGACCGGCAAAATCGTCGAAAGTGGCGAGTTCGGCATTGGCGGCCGGCAGCGCAAGATGCCGCTCCTGGACAAGGTGGTTCAGCTGCCGCAACCGCAGGTCCGAGAGGTAGCGGGTGAGGGCCGTGTGATCGCTCTCTTGCGCCCGGATGAGATCCACATACTCGAGCCCCGCGCGGCGGTAGATCAGGAGATTCTGCCGGTTCTGGCCGAAGAAATCGAAGCCCTCCCGGAAAAGAAACACCGTGATCAGCGTGAGGACGATGACGGCGACCAGGGCGTTGCCGCCGAAGAATACCTTGACGCACTGGTCAAACGTCAGTCCGAACAGGCGCGGCCGGCCCTTACGGGTGAACTGCCCGCGGGTGGTAGACGCCACGGGTGCCTGGGTGGTGTTCCGGGAAGCCATCGAAGGATGTGTGCGCCGCGAATCTAAGTGCCGGCGCTTAAGCGAGACAAGCCCGCCGGTTCCGACCAGCGGGCTTGCGCAGGATGCACGACGCAAAAACGATTATCAGCGAATCGGCACAAAGCCGACTTTCCCGACGATCGCCTGGCCCTCATCGCTGAGGGTGAAATCGAGGAATTTGGCCGCCTCGCCCACCGGATCGCCGTTCGTGTAATAAAACGTCGGGCGGGCGTAGGGATATTTCTTTGCGAGCACGGACTCTTTCGAGGGCAGCGAGCCCCCGATCGAGACGACCTTGATGGCGGAATCACTGATATAGGCCAGACCGCAATAGCCAATCCCCGCGGGATTCCTGCCGACCTCGGCGACAATCTGCTCGTTGCCGGCCATCTTCTGCGAGGAGGAGGCATAGTCGCGCTTGTTCATCGCGAGATCCTTGAAGTCCGAGTAGGTGCCGGAGGACGTATTGCGGGTGTAGATCGAGATCTTGCCCTGGCTGCCGCCGATCGCCGACCAGTCGGTGATGTCGCCGGCGAAAATCTGCTCGACCTGGCGCTTGGTGAGCGTGGTGATCGGATTGCCTGCATTGATGACCACCGCAATCCCGTCAAAGGCGACGATGGTGGGCTTCATGTTCACGCCCTTGGCCTGGGCGGCCGACATCTCGGTGGGCTTGGCGCGACGGGAGGACATGCCGATCTGGGCGGTGCCGTCGATGATCGCGGCAATGCCGGTGGTGGAGCCTTCTGCGGCGATCTCGAAGCTCACGCCGGGATTCTTCGCCTTGTACTCCTCGGCGAGCATTGGGACGAGCTTGGCGCCGAGCGTGTCGGAGCCCTTGATGACGAGTTTCTGGGCCTGGAGGGAGGTCGCGGCGAGGACGGCCGCGGCGAGGAGGAGGATTTTTTTCATGGTGAAATCGGTTGGATCGTTTGGGTTCGTGTTGGTTCTAGAAGTTGACCTGCATCTGGCTGCGGACGCCCTGAGTTTTGGCCCCGGCCGGGCCTCCGGTGACCGTGTCGTTCGACTTGCCATAAATGTAGCCGAGCTGCCACTTCACGTCATTGCCGCGGAAGTAATAGCTAAAACCGGCGTACCACTCGGTCAGTTTGTCCATGGTGCCGCCGGAGGGGGCGGAGCGGATGCCGTCGCTGGTCTGCACGCCGCGGCCGTCAGAATCAACCTTGGTATAGCGCACGACTCCTTCGAGGTTATCGGTGAATTTATAGGCTGGCTGGATCGAGTATGCGCTGCTCGCGGAATTTTGTGTGGCCGAAACGCCATGGTGGTTATCACTGCCGAAATACTCTAGCTGCAGATCGAGGTCGCCCTTGGTGAATTCGGCGAACGCGTTGTAAACGGTTAGACCGTCGCCCACGCCGAGAGTCTTACCGCCTTGGTCCGGCAGGACGCCGATTGAACCGCTCAACGTGTAGATCAAATCTTCACCCATTTTGCCGCTGTAGCCGAGGTTGCCCCAGTAGGAGAGGTTGTTGTTGGCGTTGGTCCCCGCGCTGGTCACTCCCGCCGCGGATTCATCGCGCTCGGGATTCGTGGCCGCGACATTGTAGAAGATGCCGCTGTCGAGCTTGCCGCCGACGAAGACACCGGTGCGGTAGCTGCCGGCGCCGAGACGACGGCCGTTGTTGCTCTCGACGAAATAACGCGTGGCCGGCGACCGCTCGATGGCCTTCAGACTACCGCTGGAGGTGTACCACTCTTCGAGTCCAAACGGCACTTTGCGGAAGCCGACATCCACGGCGAGCGCATCGCTCTGGCGCCATGAGATGAACGCTTGGTCAAACGTCGATCCGGCGAAATCATAATTCAAGGTACTCGACCAGCCGTTGCCCAGATTGGCCTTCACACCGAGATAAATCCGGCGAAGGAAGAAATGCTCCGTGGAGACGGGATTGGCGGCCGCCCCGTCGATCTGGGTGCCGAGACCGGCGTATTGGATCTGCAGACGGCCGCTGATTGAGAGTCCGACCGTGCTTTTGCCGCCGGAAATGGTCGAGATGATGCCGGCGCTCGTATCCTTGAGCAGATCGGCGCGCAGCTCCTCGGCCTCCTGGCTGTTCAGCATGCCCTTTTTGACGAGCAGGTCGATCAGTGGACCGCTGTCCTGGGCAAAGAGGGACGATGCCCCCAGTGAGATAAGGCCGGCGAGCGCCAGCCATTTTGATGGTAACTTGGCCATATGAGCTTGGGTTGTCGGATTAGGATTTACGCGAACGCGCTTCGTGCGCGTTTCGTCGCCCCCAAGCTCTCAGACTTGTGTTACGGGAATATGGCGGTCGTGTT
>CAIQIC010000430.1 GCA_903871765.1 uncultured Lentisphaerota bacterium | reverse complement strand
TCCGGGTCCATGAGGCCCGTCGGCCGGATGATCTGCTCCACGACCCGCCCGCCGGCCTGTTCAAGTTCGTAGGCTGCGGGCGTCGCGGAGACGCAGATCCGCTGGTTCGGAAAGGCATCGAACTCCTCGAATCGGAGCGGCCGGTTGTCGAGGGCCGACGGGAGGCGGAAACCGTAGTTGACGAGGGTCTCCTTCCGCGCCCGGTCGCCCCGGTACATCCCGATGAGCTGGGGGATCGTCGCGTGGCTCTCGTCGATGAAGATGAGGGCGTCCTTCGGAAAGTATTCCATCAGCGTCGGGGGCGGCTGGCCCGGTTTCCGGCCGGTCAGGTGGCGGGAGTAGTTCTCGATGCCCGAGCAGTAGCCCATCTCCTCCATCATCTCGATATCGAAATGGGTCCGCTGCTCCAGGCGCTGCGCCTCGAGGAGCTTGTTTTCCGCATTCAGCTCCCGGAGCCTCTCGCCCAGTTCCTCCCGGATTGCGATAATCGCGCGCTTGAGGTTCTCCTGCGTGGTCACAAAGTGGCTGCCGGGGTAGACCGCCGTCCGCTGGAGCGTTTCCAGTTTTTTCCCCCGGAGCGGATCGACGAGGGAGATCGCCTCCACCGTGTCGCCGAAGAACTCCACGCGGATCGCCTGCTCCTCCTCGTAGGGTGGGAAGATCTCAACGACGTCGCCCCGGACGCGGAAGGTCCCGCGGTGGAAATCGATGTCGTTCCGCTCGTACTGGATCTCGACAAGACGTGCGAGCACGGCGTCCCGCTGGATCTCCATCCCCGTTTCGAGCAGGAGGAGCATCCCCTGGTAGGCCTCCGGAGAGCCGAGGCCATAGATGCAGGAGACGCTGGCCACGATGATGACGTCCCGCCGATCCAGCAGGAAGTGGGTCGCCGCGTGGCGGAGCTTGTCGATCTCCTCGTTGATCGCGGAGTCCTTCTCGATGTAGGTGTCCGTGCTGGGGATGTAGGCTTCGGGCTGGTAATAGTCGTAATAGCTGACGAAGTAGGCAACGGCGTTTTCCGGGAAGAGGGATTTGAACTCCCCGTAGAGCTGGGCGGCGAGGGTCTTGTTGTGGGCGATGACGAGGGCGGGCCGGTCCACGGCGGCGATCACGTTCGCCATCGTGAAGGTCTTTCCGGAGCCGGTCACGCCGAGGAGGACCTGGTGCCGCTCCCCGTTCTCCAGCCCCTTGACGAGGCCGGCGATCGCCTGCGGCTGATCCCCCCGCGGCTGAAAATCGCTGACCAGACGAAACCCGCCCATGAACGCCTCCTAACAGCCTGTTGAAAAAGTTGCTGTCCAGGCTGTTCAAAAACGTCTGGATGCAAGGCTCCCGAAATCCTGAGCCGTGAGGCGTACTGTATAGCAGGGGGGACAGATTTGAAATCTGTCCCCAGATAATCCAGACTGGCGTTTTTCAACAGCCTGGAATTATCCTGTCACAATTCCCGGGGGATGGCAAGGGAGCGATCGCGACTACAAACGCATCGACATCGCCGACGGCCCGTTCGTCTCCGCCGCCATCGGGGTTCGCTTTTGAGCGATTCCGGATCGGAAAGACGCGCATCCGAAGCGGGCGGTGACGGGCCGTGTGTAAAAAAGGCATCCCGGACGGGACGCCTTTTTTTTACGGAAGGATTCCCTTCTCAGGGATTACTTTGTTGCCGGCGCGGCGGGTGTCTGTTCTGCGGCGGTTGCGTGGATCTTTTTTACAGTTCATCCGGTTGATGTGTACTTCCCTGTTATCCACAAACCGCATAGCTTGACGAAAATGCAGGTCTTCAACTCGTAATCAATGATGTTATTTCCTCGATATTTATGGTATCGATGAAATATCCTGTGAGGGGCTGGGGCCAACGGATCCATGGTTGAAATATTGTGGCACAGCCGGGATACTAGGCGGAAAATGAGGGAAAAAGCAATAGGAGTGAACCCATGACGCCGTCCGTTCGACCCCGCCGTACCGGTCCGTCCATGATTCTTTTTTTTATCTGCTTGATCGTTTTGATCGGAGCCACGGTCACCGCTTCCCGCGTCCAGGAGGACTTCGGCCGGGTGGCGGTCTCCAACGTAACCTACCAGAATTGGAACGGGATCCCCATCCGGGCCAAGCTCCTCAAACCGGTGGAGGCCTCGGCCGCCAACCCTCTTCCCGGGATCGTTTACATTCACGGCTATCAGAACAACAGGGAGACAAGCGACGCCTATTGCATTGAACTCGCCCGCCGCGGTTTCGTTGTGCTGAACATCGATGCCATCGGCCGGGGAAATTCGGGGATCCCGGGCCGCGACCCCAAAGCGCCAGGCTTCGACCTAACCTACGGAGGGACCTCCTCCCGCGCTTATCTGAAATCTTTGTCATGTGTAAAAGCAGACAGGGTGGGAATGATGGGCCACAG
>CAIQIC010000429.1 GCA_903871765.1 uncultured Lentisphaerota bacterium | reverse complement strand
GACGGTCTCCCATCCACCGCCCGCAACTGCTCCGTCTGCTGTTCGAGCA
The DNA here is from genome assembly GCA_903871765.1 of uncultured Lentisphaerota bacterium. Lineage (GTDB taxonomy): Bacteria > Verrucomicrobiota > Kiritimatiellia > CAIQIC01 > CAIQIC01 > CAIQIC01. The sequence continues at coordinate 2,439 of CAIQIC010000429.1, read as the reverse complement.
CGCCATAGCGGTGCTCGCGGACGAGGTAATCCGCGATGTGCTTGTGAAACGTCAGTTCGGGTGGACGTTTACGCGGCATTGATCTGCCTCTCCATTGCTTCCAACTGCGCCATGATTGTATCAAACTGCGGCGGCGCGACCATGAACATATCCGCCATGCCCCGGTAATCCCGCTCAACCGCCGCACGCCGTTCCGATGATGGCACAAGGCGAAAGCTGCCGGGTACGGCGGTCTCGTAATGCGCCCAACCCGACCGGAAGTAGGTCTGTTTGTGTGTCCGCACCCGCGCCAGCAACCCCAAGTCCGCCACCGCCCGTTGCCCCGCCGCGTGCCGGCCCAGCGCCGCGAGATCGGAGTAATGCCGCGACATGCCCACCGGCAATGGTTTGTCGGCCGGTCGGTGATACTCGGCGTGCAACAGCGTGGCTTTCTCCCAGAATGTTCGCTCCGCTTCGAGCGCCACCACCGGGCAGGATGGCTCGCGGAACAAGGCGGGGAAGACTTCGGCTGTGAGGGACTTGATCTTGTGCGTGCCGGTGGGCCGCTGGTCGTAGAGCGACCCGAACTCCAACTTCACCTGCGGCTTCAACGATCCCGTCTGGCTCGCCCGCGGATAGGCAAGTAGCAATACCGGCGAATGCGTCGCTTCGTCCACTTCGAATGTCAACGCCGTGGCCGTTTGACCTGGCAGATTCGCAGCAACGTGGCGGTTCAATACCGGGAGGAATCGGTCATGCACCGCCGCGATGCAAGCGTCCTCCAATGCCCTGGCCCGCTTCTCGAACTGCGATCGGCTGGACGCGGCGTCCAGACGCATGTCACCATCGAACCCGAGCCAAACCGGGTCCACCGATAGATCAATGTCCTCGGAAAACCGCTGGATGATGCCGAACACCTTCGACAGTGACGTGCCGCCCTTGAACACCAAGTGTCCGCCGAGTTCCGGGTCGGCGAAGATCAGGCGCAACAACCAGCAGACCCAGAAATCCTTCTCGATGATGTATGCCCGAATGGCGCGTTGCTCTTCCGCCTCGCGGAAAATGCGGTTCAAGTCAGCGGCGGACTGGCGGGCAAACTCAAGCATGAGCTTCGCCCTTCCCGCCAAGCTCGGCCAACAGCGGACGCATCCAGCCGGGAGCATTCAACCGGTCCTTGAACAACTCCCGTTTGTCGGCGGCGCTCAACCGGCGCGCGAGTGTCCGCCGATGCGCCGGTGTCAGCCGTTCCTTGCCGATGTAGCGCAACGCCTGAATCACCGTGCCGCTGATCCGCCCGGCCGTCGCCATGTTCCGGGGCGTCGTGCGCCGCAGCACAATCTCGCGGTTGCCGATGCGAATCCGGCGCGGCGCGCCGTCGGTGAGGAACACGATCCTGGCCGGCACCTGCTCCGAGAGGCCCAAGAGGTTTGCCGCATACGCGCCCGTGGGTTGAATGCGGATCTGACGACTTCGGGCCACGGCTTGGGCCACCGCTTCCGCATCGGGCGAGAGCGTCCCCAACACCGGATGTGTCTCCGGGAAGTCATACAGCCCACGGGCCAACCGCCGAATCACTCCGCGCTGCGTCAGCCGGTGCAACGCCGTCCACACAGCGGACGTCCCGCCGAGGTCGGCAAAATCAGCCGGCGTGAAGCACCAACCACTGCCGCTGCCTCGGATACGTCTAAGAATCGCTTGTTCAATCTCTTGCATGTCTGTCACCGGCCTGTCTTTGTAAGGAAAATAGACCAGTTTTCATTACAATAGACAACCACAAAATCACGCTCCCGCCCGCCGCACTTCCGCTTGCGAAATTCGCCGCTGGCCGGTGACGCACTCGTGAATCAGCGATTTGCGGTAGGCGGGCAGCGTGGCGATTTGTGCGTTACTGGGTTCACGACTTGACATTCGACATTTCAGCCAGGCATTCGTTGGCCATCCTGCATCGCCGCTAGCAGCCCCAGGAACGGTTCGTCCGCGAAGATGGCGCGTCGCTCAATCCCCCGCGCCGTGACGCGGCCCCATCCGCCCTGCACATCCCTTCTGACCGACCTCGCCATGGACAAGAACGACCTCCGCACGCCCCCGTCACACAAGCCCTAAAAATCTCGATTTTCGAGACGTAACCTTGAGGAAACAGGCTGCCCTCCCCCCACCCTGCCGCCCAGCATCAGCGCTTGGCTGGCGCAGGGACGTTGAGCGGCTCGATTTCCATGGCCGGCTGGTCGAGTTCCAAGGCCACGATCGTGTCGATGGGCTGGCGGCTGGCGGCGGGGACGGAAACTTCCACGCCGGCGTCGGTCTGCTTGACCGTGGCTTCGCCGCCGGTGAGCACGCTGCTCTTGACGATTTTGGCCGGAAACGGTGGCAGTTGGAGCGTGTCCGCGGGCCAGCCGAGGATGTGCAGGAAAATGGTACGATCTTTGCGGGTGGAAACGAGGTGCGAGGCGGGCTTGAACG
>CAIQIC010000428.1 GCA_903871765.1 uncultured Lentisphaerota bacterium | reverse complement strand
GATCGGGCATTTCTGATGGATCCGGCTGATCTTTGTGTGTGGTGCGCATGCGAGTTGTATTCTCCCGCTCAGTAGTTACTGCATCATGGCCAACTTTAGGTGTCGCGTCGAAACTCATACAGCAGCAACTCATCGTGAGCGGTCGCAAGGATCGGAAAATGCAAGCGATGCATGTGCGGGACTGCCCTCCGGATCAAATCCTGAAATCTCACGACAACAAGAAGACCGGCCAGATCGGTGTCAACTGTTGCTCTAGTTCTGTTTCAAGTTCGTGCATTGCGACGTCCCCATGTTCACCCATCGTACGGCAGACCGCCACGCCGTTAGCGCGTGCACCCCTCCCAACAAGCCGCAGACTAGCGCGCCGCGGAGCGGCCTGTCAAAAGCAAAACGGATCGTCCAGGTTTTTTCTGCAAGCAAAAGCTCGCCGTACGCAGGCCCGGCGGCTATGCTGGTCGGCAGCATGGAGCTGCACCAGAAAGGACCAACATGAACAACCGCGCCGCCCAATTGTACGCCGAGCGCCTGGAACGTTACACGACCGCGATGCGCGGCGGGATGCCGGACCGCGTGCCCATCCGCCCGTTCGTCGCCGAGTTCTGCGCGAAGTACGCCGGGTTCACCTGCCAGGACGTCGCGCACGATTATACGAAGGCGTACGAGGCCGTCATCCGCACCGGGAAGGATTTCGATTGGGACGCGATGGTCGTCAACATGGTCTGGGTCTGGACGGGCCTCGCGCAGGCCGCCGGGCTGAAGTATTACGCCATCCCCGGCATCCACATTCCGGCCGACACCGGTTTCCAGTACCGCGAGCCGCCCGAGGACGGCGCCTATATGCGGCCCGACGAATACGATGCGCTGATTGACGATCCGACCGCGTTCCTGCTGAACACCTGGATGCCCCGCGTTTCCGCCGGCACCCCGCTTTCACTGCTCAAGGGCGGGATGGCCATGATGCAGTACTTCGGCAGCATCGGCGGCCAGGTCCAGCGCATGCAGACCGAAAACGGCACCGTGTCCGCCATCGCCGGGATCTTCAAGGCGCCAATGGATATCCTGGCCGACAAGCTGCGCGGCTACATGGGGTTGCTGTCCGATCTCGAAACGCAGCCGGAAAAAGTCAAGGCCGCCTGCGAGGCGCTGGCCCCGCACCTGTTCGCGGTCGCCCTGGGCAGTTCGGATCCGACCGGCACGGTGCCTATCGGATTCTGGATGCACCGCAGTTGCGTGCCGCTGGTCGCGCCGAAGCATTTTTCCAACATCTTCTGGCCGACGCTCCGGCCCATCATCGAGGAGCTCTGGCGGAACGGCCGGCAAACCCTGTTTTACGCCGAGGGCAACTGGGATTATCACCTCGACGACTTTGCCAAGCTGCCCGCGCACAGCATGGTCTATCACATGGACCAGGCCGATCCCGCGAAAGTCCATGCCAAGCTCGGCGGCAAGTTCTGTCTGTCGGGCGGCATCCCCAACGCCCTGCTCGGGTTCGGCACGCCCGACCAGGTCCGCGCCAAGGTCAAGCAGGTGCTCGACACGTGTGCCAAGGACGGCGCGTACATCATGGACGCCAGCGCCATCGTCCAGAACGACGCCAAGGTCGAAAACATGCAGGCGATGACCGAGGCGACGCTCGAATACGGCGGTTATTCCCGACGCCGCCCCGCGGCGCCGCCGCTGCCCAAGCCGGCGCCCCAAACCATCGGACGCCCGACGCGCACGGCGCCCGGCTCCGTGGAACCCTGGGACCGCGTCAAGAATCAATGGCCGCCGGTCACCGGCGACGAAGCATTGGTGCAGAACATCTGGGCGCAAACCGACGGCCTCGCCTACATGTACGCCTGGCAGATCCTGGAGTCGTTCTGAGGCGGGTGGGGCGGAAGCCAGGAGACAGGATTCAGAAGTCAGCATGTGGATGCCACCCGGCAGGTAATGGGTTGCCCATGTAGGGGCGCAGTCTTGCTGCGCCCGCGGGCGTCGCGAGCGACGCCCTTACCCGTGTGACGGTGGCCTTACCCGGTGGGTCGTTAAAGTCTGCTAAGTTTTTATACGCAAAGATGCAAAGATTAGGAAGGAAGGCGCAAAGTCAGAACTCTGCGTTCCTGTCCGGAGATGCCGTCGCGGAGTGTTGACATTAGCGATCTTTCCGCTTGTCGCTTTCTCTTCTTTGCGCCTTTCGCCAACCTTAGCGCCTTTGCGTTTACATCTTCATCCGTGCCCGCAATCCGCGTGATCCGAGGTTAAGATTCTTAATCCACCGTGGCGTTGACGGTTATCGCAGGGCGGCGGGCGACGGCCCTCCTTCGACCAAGTCTACGAAGGGCTTGCAGCGCGCCCGCCCTACCAGAAGATTGCGGCCTGATAGGCTGCAGGTGGGGCCGGACAGCTGAAAGCCCTTCGGGGCTAGGCAAAGGAAAACCATTCCGGTCGTGACGCGAT
>CAIQIC010000427.1 GCA_903871765.1 uncultured Lentisphaerota bacterium | reverse complement strand
GGCCGTGGACGGCCACACCTGGAGCAAGAAGACCTGGGGTTACAAGGGCACCCAAAGCATGGAGGACTTGACCCGAGGTTACGAAAAACTGCTCGCCCAAGCCTGGGCGCTGAAGGACAAGTCCGGTCTCTCGGCCGTGATTTACACGCAGCTCACCGACGTGGAAACCGAAGGCAACGGGCTGTTGACCTATGACCGCGAGGTCAACAAGGTGATCGCGGAGCGCGCCGCCGCGGTGAATTCCGGCAAGCTGCCGCCGGTACCCGTGATCAAGGGAAATGTGCAATGATCAATGTATCAACCAAAACGATTTTGACGTGCGCGGTGCTGTTTGCCGGGGTGGCGGTCGGTCAGGGCGCGGCCACAAGGGACGCCGTGGGACGTTTTACATCTCCGACGCGTTTGGTTTCAGAACGCGGAAGGACTGGTACATGACCTGGGAGCAGATCAAGGAGCTCGATGACCTGGGTTTTGAAATCGGGAATCACACCCTGGGCCACAGGCAGTTGAACGCCACCGGTCTGGAGGGTTGCCTTGGTGGTCTGAGGGGCATCGAAGAGCCTGGCCTGCAAGATCTTCGCCCCGCCCGCGCCGGACGGCTCACAGCACAGCGCGTTCATGCGCGGTGCCGGCAACGGCATCTCGCCGTCGCTGCCGGCCTTCACACGCTCGCTTTCACCCTCGGTGAGGGGGAGAGCATGGACCTGATAGACAACGTGGTGATTGGAAGGAGGCCCCCCAATGAATAATCAAAAAATGAGATCAGATTTGGCGCGATGGTTTATGATTCCTCTGGCCGTATTGGCAGGCGCACTGCACGCCGCCTCCGCACCGCCGGTAAAGCCGAACATCCTGCTCATGGTGGGCGACGATATCGGTTGGGGGGACATTGGTTGTTACGGATCAACGCAGATCCAGACCCCCAACATTGATCGGTTGGCGAAGGAAGGACTGCGCTTCACCAGCGGCTATGTCACCGCGGCCCTGTGCAGCCCCTCACGGGCGGCGATGTTGACCGGCAGATATCAGCAGCGGAACAGCCTGGAAAACAACCGTCTGGCCGAATCGAAAAACGCGGGCCTTGATCTTAACCTGAAAACCCTGGCGGACATGCTGGGCGGCGCGGGGTATGCCACCGGCCTGGTGGGCAAGTGGCATCTCGGGGTGGGAGAAAACAAGGAATATACGCCAACCCGGCGCGGGTTTCAGGAGTTTTTCGGATTCTATAGTTTTGCAATAAGCTATACTCCCGCCACCCTGATCCGGGGCGAGGAACCGGTTACCGAAACCCGGCGCAGCACGGTGGCGTTTGCCGAGGAAGCCTGTGCCTTCATTGATCGGCACAGCGACCAACCGTTCTTTCTGGAAGTTGCCTTTAATGCCGCCCATACGCCGTTGGAAGGGTCCAGAAAGGACATCGTGGCCGCCAAATTTTCCGCAGTCACGGATCCCAATTTCACGAACTCGCCCGTCCAGGATGCCAAGCGCCGCAACTTCTGCGCGCTGGTCACCGAAATGGACGAGGAAATTGGCCGCATCATGGGCAAGCTGAAGGCGAAGGGGCTGGATGAAAAGACGCTGGTCATCTATATCTCCGATAACGGCGGGTGGATTTCCGAAGGCGGCAACAACGGGCCGTTGCGTGGTGGCAAATGGGGCATCTACGAGGGGGGGCAGCGCGTGCCGTTCATCTGGCGCTGGCCGGGCGTGTTGCCCGCGGGCACGGCCTACGCCGAACCGGTCAGCACGCTTGATTTCATGCCGACGTTTGCGGCCATGGCCGGCGCCGTGCCGCCGAAAGACAGCGACGGACTGAATGTGCTGCCATATCTCCGCGGCGAGAAGCAGGGCGCGCCGCACGGCGACCTGTTCTGGAAACTCAACGGCCAATGCGCCATCGTCCGCGAGCAATGGAAAGCAGTGCGTTTTAATGGTCGTCCGGGTAAGCCGGAATTGTATGAGTTGAACCGGGATCTCGGGGAACGGAAGAACGTCGCCGGGGAAAAGCCGGAGCTGGTGGATCAACTGAACAAGGCTTGGGACCTTTGGAATGCCACGCTGCCCCCGGCGTTCGTTCCGGTAAAACCTAATGCGGTAAAATCGGACTAAGCCCCTGGTGACTTGGACCTGGAAAACCAAGACCCATAACGAAACAACGACAAATATCATAAGGTATCGCATGAAAAAAAATAAACTGATGATCGGCGTAACAATGTTCCTGGCAATGGTTGCGACGGTTACGGCCCAATATCCGGGCTGGCGGCATGCCGGGTCGTTCTATGTTCTAACCACCCCGGAAGGCGCGAACCTGCCGGCCATGGCCGCGGAAGAGGGCTTTCCGCTGCTGGTGCGGTTGGACAAGGACTGGTTCGATTTCAGCCAGGCTAAAGCCGACGGTGATGATATTCGTTTCGCCAGTGCCACCGGCACACCGCTGGCCTACCAAATCGAGGAATGGAGCGCGGCCGCCGGAACGGCCGGCATCTGGGTGCGCATCCCCACCATCACGGGCAACGCCCACCAGAAAATCGATATGTTCTGGGGCAGGGCCGATGCGAAAAGCGAATCGAACGGCAAGGCGGTGTTCAATGACTCCAACGGCTACCTCAGCGTCTGGCACATGAACGACGAAGCAGCCAAGGATGAGGTCGGCACTCTCGAAGCAAAAGACCTGGGAACCACGCTTGCCGCCGGCGTGATCGGCCAGAGCCGGCACTTTGAAGATGGCAAGGGGATCAACTGCGGGGAAAACATCACCACCTATCCGACCGGCTCCAATCCGCATTCCACTGAACTCTGGTTCAAGGCCGGGAAATCGGGGGATCGCATCGTCTGCTGGGGTAATGGCGAACCCAAGGCGGTCGTGCAGATGATCCTGAGCAAACCGCCGCGCATGGCGATGGATTGTTACGGTTCGGGCGCAAGCCTGTCGGCCGATAGCCCGATCGCCATGTCCGAATGGGTTCACGTCATCCACACCTACAAGAAAGGTGACTCCCGCCTGTATGTGAATGGGCGCCTCGACGGTCTCTCGACGAACGAAAACAGCCCGCTGGAGATCAAGAGCCCGGCAAAGGTGTATCTGGGTGGTTGGGGTGGGGGTTACGTGTTCAACGGCGACATGGACGAGGTGCGCATCTCCAAGGTCGCGCGCTCTGCCGACTGGGTGAAACTGCAATACGAAAACCAGAAACCCCTGCAAACCGTGGTCGGACCGCTGGTGCCGCCGGGCACCGCCTTCGCGGTCTCGGCCAAGACAATCACCCTGCTGGAAGGCAAGCGCATCACCGTGACGGCCAAGGCGGGGGGCGCGCAGAAGATCTACTGGATCATCAAACGAGGCGGCCAGGAAACCGTCGCCGCGGCAGACCGGTTTGCCTTCACGCTGGATGCCGGACGGGTGACGGGCGATACCTCGTTCACTCTCCAGCTCAAGGCGGTCTTTGCCCATCAAGTGAAGACCTTGGATATCCCCGTCACCATCAAGGAGGACATGCCCGATCCGGTTTACACCCTCAAAGCGCCGGCGACGTGGAATGGCCGCGACACCATCGAGGTGGTGCCGCAGATCGCCAATCTGCAAGCGATGCAGGCCAAGAGCGCCGGCGAATTGAAATATAAGTGGGCGGTTTCCGGCATGGCCGTGATTCAGGAGGCCGCACCCGGGAAACTGATCCTCAAACGCGCACAAAACAGCGGAAAGTTGACCGTGACGGCAACGGTGAGCAACGGCGGCACACCGGCCACGCAGACGGTCCAGCTCGCGGTCAAGGAGCCCAGGCAGGATGCGTGGGTGCAACGGACGCCGGACAAGGATGAGAAACCCGTGGACCACCAGTTCTATGCCCGTGATGACAACAACGAGGGCACGCTTTACTACAATGGCACCCTAACCGATGCAGCCGACGCGGTGTTCCTGAAGCTCTATGCCGACGATAAGCTCGTCAAAACCGAAAACCAGACACTGAAGGCTGACAAATCGTTTGCATTCTCAGTCAAACTCAAGGCGGGGCTCATCAGTTACAAGGTGGAGTTCGGGTCAAAGAACGGGAGTGTTGAAACCGTACTCAATACAGTCACCAACCTGGTATGCGGGGACGCCTACATCATCGAAGGCCAGTCCAATGCCGTGGCCTACAACTACCGCAACGAAACCAACAACCTTTTAGCCACCTATACCAGCCCTTGGATCCGCAGCTATGGCGGCAACGGCGAGGCGGGCGGGGATCCAACCACCGGCGGCTGGGGCCATGCCGTGGTGCAAAGATTGACGCCCACTTCCCCCGACCGTATCCATTTCATCAGTGTTTGGGGCCTGGCGCTGGCCAGGAAGCTGGTGGCAGACCAGAAGATCCCGATCTGCATTCTCAACGGGGCCGTCGGCGGCACCCGGATCGACCAGCACCTGCCCGATCCGGCCCATCATTACGACACCACCGACAGCACCCACTCGATTTACCGCAACCTGCTGCGGCGCGTCGTGGCCGCCAAGCTGACGCACGGCATCCGCGGCGTGCTGTGGCATCAGGGTGAAGCCGACCAGGGTTTTGATGGGCCTGACAACTGCTATGGCTGTGAGACGTACCAGCAGTACTTTGTGGATTTATCGGCGGCCTGGAAGCAGGATTATCCCAATATCCGTCACTACTATGTTTACCAGATCTGGCCCAATGCCTGCTCCCAGGGGGGGGACAGGCACAGCGACAAGCTGCGGGATGTGCAGCGATGCCTGGCGCGCCTCTACTCCAACCTGAGCGTTATGTCCACCCTGGCTCTACCCAGCGGCCAAAGCTGCCACTTTGATATGGCGGATTACGAGAAAATGGGCCTCTCCATGGCTCCCTTGGTAGAACGGGACAGTTACGGCAAAGTCTTCGACCAGCCGATCACGGCGGCTGACTTGAAGAAGGCGAGCTATACGAGCGACAAGAAGGATGCAATCGCTCTGGAGTTCGACCAGCCGGTGGCTTGGGTTGACGCCTTGGCCAGTCAATTCCATCTGGACGGGGAAGCGGGCAAGGTCGTCTCGGGCGCGGTATCCGGCAACGTGATCATGCTCAAGCTGGCGGCACCCGCCAGCGCGAAAACCATCACCTATCTGGCCGACAAAACGTGGGATTCCAAGGCCCT
>CAIQIC010000426.1 GCA_903871765.1 uncultured Lentisphaerota bacterium | reverse complement strand
CCGGTCAGATACGTGATGGTTTTCGCGCGTGCCGGTGCCGCCAGCTTCAGCGTGAGCACGTTTCCGGCGACCGCACCTGAGACGATCGGTGCCACGGCGTCATCGAGATAGAAAGAGCGCTGCACCTCGTCTTTCCAGGCCACGGGCTGGCCGAAGTCGAGCGCGATCTCATCCCGGGCGGGGCCGGTGAACCACGCCCGCTGGAGGTTCGGCGCGGTGACCGCTTGGGCGGGTTTCAGCCCGTAGTTGTCCTGTTCCACCAAGGGACTCATGAACATCGCAAACTTCGCATAGCCTTCCAGATCGAAATGGCACGCCCCGCGGCCGGCATGCTCGGAGGCGGCACCCACGGTAGACATGACCCGCAGGTTGGAATAGAGCGTTGGCAGGGTCCGCTGTGCCTCACGGATGCCGTCGTCCTTGGGGCCCATGCTGCACGGCAGCGGCCAGATCTGGAAGACATAATAGTTGCGGATGTTGGGATAGTCCTGTTTCCAGGCCGCTGACATATCTACAAAGTATTGCTGGTACGATTTGTAATTCCAGTCGCCGGTGGGCGCCCCCGAACCGCTGTCGTTCTCGCCCTGGTGCCAGAAGACGCCGCGGATGCCGTGCGTCAGCCGGGCCGCCGTCACGCGCGTCAGCAGGCCGCCGTAAATCTTGTAGGGGTTGCCGTAGAAGGCGCCGCTGCTGTCGAAGTGGTTGGTCGGATTCGGCTGGTGATGCCAGATCGGGGTGCCGCCGTACGCGCCGTTGAGGATGCAGATGGGGATGCTGTACTTGGCCACCAGGTTGCTGGCAAGCACCAGGCCCCAGGCGCCGATCTGGTGGTCGCCATAATTCGGTTTTCCCCAGATCTGCGTCCGGACGGCGAGGCCCCACCCGCCGCGGGTCGTCCCTTCCAACTGGTTGCCATAGCTGCGGATCCAGTTGCTGACGGGCGTGACCGGGTCCTCCGCCGGACCGTTGTTCGGCCCGGTGGCTTCGGCGTTGGACTGCCCGTCGATGAGGTAGGCGTCGCCGCAAACCATATTGGTGACGGTGTGGGTTACGGTCTGGGCCCCACCGGTCGCGGTGCCGAATTCCACCTTGTAGGCGATCAGTCCCGGTTTGAGCTTCACTGCGAAGGCGTAGGACTTGTCCGCGCCGGGCTGCTGGCTTTCGGTCTTGATGAGCTTGTCGGCGGCATAGAGCTTTAGGAAAACGGCGTCGGCGGCTTGGTCCAGCGTGCCGTTGTAGTAGAGCGTGCCCTGATTCTGGTCGTCGCGGGCGTAAAACTGGTTGTCCTCGGGCTTCTCGTCCTTGGCGGGGGTCCGCTGCACCCAGGGATCGGTCTTGGGCTCGGTCACCAGGATGGACGCCGTGGCGGCGAAATCCGCGCCGCCGTTGTTGAGCGCCAGCTTGACGGTGATCTTACCGCTGAATTGCGAGCGCTTGAGGAGCAGTTTGTCGGCCTCGACTTCCTTGATCACGGCGCCGCCGGACACGCTCCAGCGGTAGTGCAGGTCCCCCACACCCTTGGCCTGCATCGCCTTGAGGTTGCTGATCTCGGGTACGACTTCAACCGTGTCCCGGCCATTCCAGACCGTGGGCGCCCGCAGGTAGAACACCGGCTCGGGGATCGCTTCCCTGATTTTCACGGCCATGTTCTGGATCTTGACCTCATTCGCGCACACCGCCTTGAACTGCAGGACAAAATCCGTGTCCGCCACCACGCGTCCGGCTTCGAAGGTATACGAATATTGATCCACCGCGACGACGGTATCCGCGCCGTCCCGCTTGATAATCCAGTAGACCTTCTGGGCGCCCCCGGCCTGGGCGGTGACGGTCAGGCTTTGGCCCTCATTCACCTTGATCTCCCCTGGCGTTACCGAAAAGGCATTGCCCGGCTGCACCAGGGAACCCACCAGGGTTTGCAGTGGCTTTTGGTTGGCATATTGCAATTTGATCCAATCGGCGGAGCGGGTAACCTTGGAAATCCGCACCTCATCCATGTCGCCGACAAAGTTGAAGTTGTTTTGCCAGCCGCCAATCCACAGTCCCGCCGGGCGCTCGATCGCCAGGGGCGCCCGGGTTGACTCCGCGGTACCGTCGAGGCAGCCATTCACATAGACCCGCGAATCCCCGTTTTTGTAGGTGTGGACCACATGGATCCATCGGGCAAGGGGGAGCGTGCTGCCCCCCGCAACATTTGCGCCTGAAAAATAACAATCCAGACTGATATGCGGCGGACTGGCCAACTGCATAACCACTTTTCCCTGATTCTTTTGATTCCCCCAGCCGAGGATGTCGGAGCCCGCCACCTCGGCCCTGAACCAGGCTTCGGACGTGTGGGGGTTGGCATCGGTGGGATATGTCGTGATGGTTTGCCCGCCATGAATGCCCGTGCCCGCCGTAAAATGACGGCCCGGCCCGATCATGCCACGGGCCATGGTCGTGCCGGCATCCGCGGGCTTGACCGCGCCCAGTTCGTCCTGCAGCGTTTCGTTCATGTGGAGGACGCTGACGTAGCCGTTGGCGGCATTGAACACGGCGGCGCCGTCGGATTCGCTGGCGGCGTCGGCCGTGCCCCAGTGCAGCTTGATCTCCTGGCGCGCGTTGCCTTGGATGGTCGGGATCTTCACCCAGATGCTGGCCGCGCCTTGGGCCGCATCCCATTCCTCGATCTGATAGGCCAGCGGCTGGCCGGCGGCGGAAAAACGGATGTCCTCGCCCCGGGCTTGCGCCTGACTGAAGGGGAAGGTCGCTTTATCCAGCCGCACCAGCAGCGGGAAGTTCTCTTCCGAGGCCGTAGCCGGCAGATCCGCCCCCTCGGGCGTGGTGAGAATATAGAGCGCGCCCTCGTGCGGCCAGCCCGGATACTGGGCCAAGGCGGGTGGAAGAAGCGCCAGCAAGGCGAACACGCATATCATCACTTGTTTTATCATCGGATTTTTCCTCCTTGTTTATGAGTAATGGCCGTCACCCCGCCATAGTCTCTGTTACAGACCCGCTTTCGCGGCCTTCGCATCCACCTTCAACGCCATCACCGTATCCGCCGGATCCCAGTTCACCTCGTCTGGCAGCGCCAGCTCAAGCGCATCCGCGGACTGGTTGATCTTGACCGCTTTGCTGCCTAACAGCTTTGCGGACTGCACCTGAACCGGCAACTCCGGCACGGTGCGCGTGTTGTCTTTCCACTGTGACACATACAGGTTCCAGTGGATGAGGCGCGAAGGTTGGCGTCCCTCGATTCCGCTCTGGGCAGGGACGCCGCAGCGTTTTGACCATGCACCTTTCGATTTTTCTCTACGCATGCGGAAATCAGGAAACTGCAAGTCCTTCCTTGGGGAGGAGTAGGGCTTTCCCTCCCAAGAGAAGGACCTTCGGCTCCTCCCACGGGGAGGACTTTCAGTTTCCATCTCCGATCTTTTCGTGCCACCGGCCTTGTTCTGCTTATTCTGTCTCTTGAGTTCTGACTCCTGACTCCTGCTTTTGCCCCGCCGGAATCATTTGTCGAAGAACGAACGCCACCGCGCTTCCATGGCCGCCCAATTGCCGTTGTCCACGGGGCTGGTGTACATGAAAAGATCCTGGTCCGGTTTCCAGGCGCTGTGGCCGTCGAGATAGACGGCGTTGTACCCGAGGCCGCGATGGCTGTATTGTCCATACCAGACGTTGTCGTACAACCACAGATACCAGTGGTCGGAGAGCACGGCCGTGCTGGCGGGACGCGGCAGCCAGGTCGCGGGCGGATTAAAAGCCGTGGCGCTCGAACCGTTGGTGAAGGTGCTCCGGTAGTTGTAGCTGATGCCGACAAAATTGCGGGGCAACGACGCGCCCGTCGAAGTCCAGCCGCCGTACTCCCCGATGCCGCACGTATATTTTTTATCCAGTTCGAAGAACGGATGCTTCCACGACGGACAGTAGAACAAGCGGCCGACGACCGCGGCGTTGCCGATATAATTCCCGGTGAGGCGGCCGCCGTCAAAGGCGTTCACGAGGCCGCCCACGAGCTGCGCCGTGCCCAGCGGGAGGTCGGCGTTGACAACGTACGTTGCATCAATGCCGTACCCGGGCGTCAAGGTGGCGTTACCCGCCGGCATCTGTCCGCCGTGATCGTTGGCGTAGAGCAGGCAGGCGATGAAGATCTGCCGCTGGTTCGACAGGCAGATGGTGCGGCGGGCCTGCTCGCGCATGGTGCTAAAGGTCGGCATAAGCACCGACAGCAGCACCAAGATCATGCCCATGACCACGAGTAGCTCCAGCAGGGTGAAACCGGAACGCCGCTTCATGGCGGCGCCTCCTTGCGGCCCGCATGGAGCACTTCGTAGCGGCGGTCAAACCATGCCTGCGGGGTCGGCGGCGGCGTCCGCTCCTCCGACCCCTGCCGCCGCGCCACGATGGCCGCCGCGAGCACGCCCCGCTCCAGCAGCCAGGGCGCCGGCGGCGTCAGCACGGCGGCGGCGATGAGCTTTGGGCCGGGCGCCGGCAGCCGGGCGGCGTCCGCCACGCTCAATTGCGGCGTGCCGCCGACGACCACAATGGCCGCCGCCGTACGGTGCCGCGTCACGAACTCCGTGAACCGCGTCGAGGCCATCAGCGTGTCCGCCCAGCCCGCTTCGCCCCCGCAGGGGTTGAACTCCTCGTGCAGCACCGCCGCGACGGTCAGCCGTCCGTCGGCCCGGAGGGCGCGCAGGAATGTGTCGGCCGCCGGGCCGAGCACCGGATTGCCCGGCTGCGACGTCGGGCGGTAGCACACCGCCACGACCGGGCCCGGGCCGGGGATGGCCTGCAGCGTTTCGCGCGCCAGCACGCGCCCCAACTGCTCGAACGGCAGCGCCTGGATCTGCTCCTGGGACCGCCGGCCGCAGCGCGACGTCAACAGGAGCGCCGCGCACACCGCCGCCAACCCCACTACTGACTTGCTCCTCGTCTGCATGTCCTCTCGTCCTTAGAACTGACGCTGCGCCCATTACACTCGCATGATTTTAAAATCTCACATAAATCCGAAAACTGCAAGTCCTTTCCCCTGGGAGCAGCAGGAAATAAGCCGCCGCACTCCAAAATATTCCGACCTTCGCGCCACCAATACCAATCCCCGTTGATGCTCTTATCCGTCTGCCAGGAAAACGGCTGGGCCTCCGCGGGGAATTCAAACTCGTAATTCTCGGCGCCGATGTGATGCCTGCCCTTGAAATTGGCCACCGCCTGCAATTTCCCACCGTTCCACTTCTGGTTCTCGTTGTAGAGATGCGCCACGACATTGAAACCCGCCGTCTTGAAGGGCGGGCCGCCGTCGGTGTAGTAAAGATCGGGGTGATACCTGTCTATCAGGTCGAGCATGCGGTCCTGGAAGTTCTTCTCGAAGGCGGGCGGTCCGACATCCTGGGGCCCTTCGTATCCGG
>CAIQIC010000425.1 GCA_903871765.1 uncultured Lentisphaerota bacterium | reverse complement strand
GTAGTTTGACTGGCACACCGTTGACGAACATCTGGTTGCCGCGCACTTCAACCTGGCGGAAACCTACCCGCTGGATCACAGTCTCCAGCAGTTTTCCGTCAGCCTTTAACTGTATGGTCAGCGTGTAGAGATTCGGGTGTTCACTGTTCCACTTGGTGGGACTTGCAACCGGGATCCCGGAAACTCCGGCAAGGTCTTTCAGCGCGATACTACCGGGCTTGAGGGCGACCTTTCGGCCATCCGGCCCGCGCAGTGTGAGGTACGCCTGCACATCCAACGGAGCCGCGCCACCTTCCGCGGCTGCGGCCAGGCTGACCTCTAGGGTGGCATCCCGGAATGCCGTGTCGAACTTTGTGGCGACATGCAATTTCGACAGATGGGTGGAGGGCAGTGCGAACAGCTTGATCTTGCGGGTGATGCCGCCGAGTTGGTGGCCGGCGTATGAACTGCCACTGGCAAGTTTGTCAGCAACGGATTCATTCACCACACTGACGGCGATTACGTTCTCGCCCTCTTTGACAAGATCCGTGATATCCAGCTCAAACGGAGTAAACCCGCCCATATGCTTGCCTGCTTTCTTACCGTTGACCCAGACTGTGCCGTCACTGTAAACACCCTCACAGCGCAGTTTGATGCGCTTACCCATCCAGTCTTTTGGGACCTTGAAGGAACGGACATAGCCCGCCGCCTTCCCTGCTTCGACCGTAAAGCCCTGCATGGCCCATTCACCGGGCACAAGAATATTTGTCCAGCCGGTTCCATCCGGCAGAATTGAACTTGTTCCGAATCCATCAGGCGGTGCGGGGTTGAAACGCCAGGTACCACCGAGATCCACATTCGGTTCTTTCACTCCAGCCACCAGCTGTGGCCGTGGCGAGAGGCGTGGAAGATCACCGTCCGCCAGCGCACTGCCAGCGAGCAACCCAACCATCATCAATCCAGCTGTCAGTATTCGTTTCATTTTCCGGTCCTTCCTTCTGATCTCACTTCACACCGAAAACCATCATTGCAATAACTTTAACTCTCATCCTTAATTTCCAATTACTGAATGCCGACGGTAAAATAGATCCGGTCTTCCGTGTACACCACGACACCATCCTTGATCGACTCCATAATCAGGTACAGCCGACGGCCTGCCTTGTCGGTCTCCGGCGCTGTAAAACAGACGACCTGGTTCGTGTGGAATCCCGGCTGAATCTCCACCGGTCCAAGGGTCTCGCCGGTAACGGCTACCGGCCCACCGGGACTGTCCCAATGGGCTGACCACTTCAGTGAGAGTTTGTTTCCCGACAAGCCGCCGTTGAATATCTCGATGCGGCGTTCGATAGTTTCTCCGCCGGTACAGGTCGGCAGGCGGCGCGGCCAGTAGACATCGCCTTGGCCCTTCGCGTGCCAAGGCGTTTGCCCATTATTGCCGTTCTGGACGACGGGTATATTGTTTGTGTCTTCCATGATCCCGAGATCCAGCAGCAGATAAGGGTGCAGGGAGCGTTGAACAAGTTTCACCACCGGCGATCCCCAGCCATTGACATTATCCACGCGGTCGATGCTGTTGTGAACCTTCTGCACGTGTTTTTCGCTGTTCATGCCTTCAAAGAAATTCGGCCAGTAGTTAAGCCAACACCAGGGAGCAACATAGGCCCAGTCGTACAACCGCATCTGCATGCCGAGGATACCGGCCTCCATCATGTAATCCGAGCCCCAGCAGTACTCACCCATGTTGTAGATAGCCTTGCCGGGATTTTTCATGATCGTCCCATAGTGGGCACCGGAATAAGCGTGCCCTCCCTTGATGCCAGGAAACTTTGTTCCCGGAGTACCCTGGCATTCAAAAATCAGCGGCCGGGTGTCATCCACTTCCTGCATGGCATCGATCAATGGTCGCCAAGGTTCCATGCTGCCGCGAATCTCATTCCCCAGGCTGTAACGCATCACGCAGGGATGATTCCGGCAGAGCCGCCCCATTTCCCTGACGGTCTGGTCGTGGACCGGCCCGTAAATATCGATGTTATTGCCGAATGTTACCGCTTCCGGGATAAGCATGAATCCGACTTCGTCGGCGGCCTCAAGCATGTACTCGGTCGGAATATTGCAGGAAACGCGGTTAGCATTTATTCCGCACCGCATGTATCGACGCCAGGTCTCCGGGCAGCCGGTACCCGGCCCCGTGGGCGGCAGAAACGCGGGCAGCGTCGCGTAGGAATCGTAATTGCCAATCTGCGACTCCGTAGTCACATCGCCAACCTGAAACACGCGGACGCCATTCACCATATAGTAATATGGTCCCTCGGAATGCTCGCAAAATCCGAACCGCTGCGTGTAGCTTTGATGTTTCTTACTCAAAAGCCATCCAGGTTCTTTGATGTCGAGCACCAGGTTGTGCAGCGTCGCCGCATAGTCTTCACGGAAGGGGATGTTCGGCCACCAGTAACTCCTGGATCCTAAGCCCCACTTGATCGGCCCTATCACGACCTCCTTTGATTTGCCCGCCGGAATCGTCAGCAAGGTGTCAGGAATGGCCGGATAGCGCCAGCTCCCAGACTTCCATGGAGAAAGCCGGCCCGATAGCACAAGTGATTTCTCGACAGTCAGGCTGTTGCGGATGGAAACAACCACGGTCAACGTGTCGTTGCTCACGGAAGGCTTGACGAAAATCCCGTCGACATGAACGGGCGGGAGAATATTCATCTTGATGTGCCGGATGATACCATAAGAAAACTTGTCCTGTCCGAACCACCCGCATCCCACCCAATCCTGGGAGCCCACAGGAGTGTCGATGCTGACGGGTATACTGCATGTCAGCATTGTCGGAG
>CAIQIC010000424.1 GCA_903871765.1 uncultured Lentisphaerota bacterium | reverse complement strand
TCAGCCGCGCCCTTTACCTGCTGCGCACCGAGGCGGACAACCCCAACCGCAGCCTGTACGACAACAACAAGGCGGTTTACTCGATGCTGCGCTACGGGGTGCAACTCAAAACCGCCGCGGGCCGGCTCACCGATACGGTCAAGGTCATCAACTGGGATCAGCCGGGGGCGAACGATTTTGCCATCGCCGAGGAGGTGACGCTGCGGGGCACCCTGGAGCGCCGGCCCGACCTCGTGCTCTACGTCAACGGCATCGCCGTAGCCGTGATCGAGCTGAAGAACAGCTACATCTCCATCGGCAATGGGATCCGGCAGTTGCTCTCCAACCAGCAGAAGGAGTTCAATGCGTGGTTTTTCACCACTGTGCAGATCGTCTTGGCCGGGAACGATTCCGAGGGGTTGCGCTACGGCGCAATCAAGACCGAGGAGAAGTACTTCCTCAAATGGAAGGAAGATGAAGCGGACGATTCGCGCTTCAAGCTCGACAAGTACCTGCTGAAGATGTGCCGCAAGGAACGGCTGATCGAGCTGATGCACGATTTCGTGCTGTTCGACGGCGGGGTGAAGAAGCTGCCGCGGGTACATCAGTACTTTGCCATCCAGGCCGCGCAGCAGCACGTCCATGCCTATAAAAGCGGCATCATCTGGCACACCCAGGGCAGCGGCAAGAGCATCGTGATGGTGCTGCTGGCCAAGTGGATTCTGGAACACAAGCCCAAAGCCCGGGTGGTGATCGTGACCGACCGCGACGAGCTGGATAAGCAGATCCAAGGCGTCTTTTCCGACTCGGGCGAAGCCATCCACCGCACGAGTAGCGGACACGACCTGATGGCACAGTTGGGTCAAGCCACGCCACGCCTGCTGTGTTCGCTGGTCCATAAATTCGGGCGCCGGGGCGTGGACGATTTCGACGCATTTATCGAGGAACTGCGCGGCCAGCCCAGTCCGGCGGTGGGCGAGGTGTTCATTTTTGTGGACGAGTGCCACCGCACACAGAGCGGCAAGCTGCACAAGACGATGAAGGCCCTGCTGCCGGGCGCGGTGTTTATCGGCTTCACTGGCACGCCGCTGCTGAAGGCGGACAAACAGACGAGCCTTGAGGTCTTCGGCGGGTACATCCACACCTATAAATTCGGGGAAGGCGTGGAGGATGGGGTGATTCTGGACCTCGTCTATGAGGCGCGGGACATCGAGCAGAGCCTCGGCTCGCAGGACAAGATTGATGCCTGGTTCGAGGCCAAGACCCAGGGGCTGAACGACTGGCAGAAGGCCGCGCTGCGCGAGCAATGGGGCACGATGCAGAAAGTGCTCAGCTCCCGGTCGCGCATGGAGCGCGTGGTGAACGACATCGTCTTCGATTTCGGCGTGAAGCCGCGTCTCGGCAGCAAACGCGGCAACGCGCTCCTGGTGGCGTCGAGCATCTACGAGGCGTGCAAATACTACGAGCTGTTCCAGAAGACCGTGCTCAAGGGCCGGTGCGCGGTGGTGACCTCGTACAACCCGCAGGCGCAGGACGTGACGCTGGAGGAAACCGGCGCCAACACGGAGACCGAGAAGCAGTTCCTTTACAACACCTACATGGCCCTGCTCCAAGGGGTGGCCGCGAAACCCAACAAGACCAAGACGGAGAGCTACGAGGACGAGGCCAAGGCGCTGTTTAAGACCCAGCCGGCGAACATGAAGCTGCTGATCGTGGTGGACAAGCTGCTGACCGGGTTCGACGCGCCGCCCTGCACCTACCTGTACATCGACAAATCCATGCAGGATCACGGTTTATTCCAAGCCATCTGCCGCACAAACCGGCTCGACGGCGAGGACAAGGATTTCGGGTACATCGTGGACTACAAGGACCTCTTCAAGAAGCTGGTGAACGAAGAGGGCACCGGGGCGCTCCAGGTCTATACCTCGGAACTGGATCATTCCGCCGGCGGCGCCAGCCCGGATGTGCTCATGCAGGACCGCCTGAAGAAGGGGCGGGAACGTCTGGATCAGGCGCTGGAGGCGATGGCCCTGCTGTGCGAACCCGTACCGCCGCCCAAGGGGGAACTGGAGCACATCCACTACTTCTGCGGAAACACGGAACTGGCCGACGACCTCAAGGTGCACGAGCCCCAGCGTGTGGGGCTGTACAAAGGTGCCGCTGTGTTGGTGCGGGCCTATGCGAACATTGCCGACGAGTTGCCACAGGCCGGCTATACCGCAGTCCGGATCGCGCAGATCAAGCAGGACCTCGACCGCACGCTCAAGCTGCGGGAGATCATCCGCCAGGCCAGCGGCGAGACCATCGACCTCAAAGCCTACGAGGCCGACATGCGGCACCTGATCGACACCTACATCGAGGCGGATGAGCCGCGGAAGATTTCGGACTTCGGCGAGATTGGCCTGCTCGAAGTGATCGTGAAAAGCGGCATGGCGGCCGCCATCGGCAGCCTGCCGAAAGGGATCAGGGGCGATCGGCGGGCGGTCGCCGAGACCATTGCGAACAATGTCCGCCGCAAGATCATCAAGGAACACCTGAACGACCCCGCGTTCTACAACAAGATGTCGGCGTTGCTGCAGGAGATTCTGGACGACCTCAAGGCGGCGCGGATCAGTTACGAGCAGTTTTTGAAGCGCGTCGCGGAAAAGATCGTCAAGCCTTTGCAGGCGGGCCAGGCGGACGATACGCCTGCAAAGCTGAACACCCCCGGCAAGCGCGCCATCTTCAACCAGCTCGAACGGGAACAGGCGCTGGCGTCTGAGCATACCGCGGCCCAGGGTCCGGCGGACTACCTGGGCGTGGTAGCCGGCTCAGCGTTGAACCTGGCGCTGCGCATTGACGCGGCGATTCGATCCCGCAAACCGGATGGCTGGCGCGGTGTACTGGCCAAGGAGCGCGTGGTGAAGAGTGTTATCCACGAGATCATCAACGATGCCGATAAGGTGGAACGGCTCTTCTTGATCATCAGAGCCCAGGCGGAGTATTGATGCACGCGCAGATTCAACTGGGCGACATGGCCGTGGACGTGGTCCGGAAGGAGATCAAGAACGTCCACCTTAGCGTGCATCCGCCGTCCGGCCGGGTGACGATTTCCGCCCCGGCACGGTTGAGCCTCGATACCATCCGCGTCTTCGCCATCGCCAAGCTGAGGTGGATCCGGCAACAACAGCGCAAACTCCAGGAACAGGAGCGCGAAACGCCGCGCGAGTACCTCGACCGGGAGAGCCATTACGTCTGGGGCCGGCGTTACCTGCTCACCGTCATCGAGGCTGATCAGCCGGCCGCGGTGGAACTGGGGCACAGCCGGTTGGTGCTCCGGGTGCGCCCGGGGACCGACCACGCCCGGCGGCAGGCCATCGTGGAGGACTGGTATCGCGCGCAGCTCAAGCAGGCCGTGCCGCCGTTGCTCATGAAATGGGAGCGACTGATGGTCGTGAAGATCGCCCGGTTCTACGTGCAGCGGATGAAGACAAAATGGGGGAGCTGTAATCCGCGCGCCCACACCGTCCGCCTCAACACCGACCTCGCCAAAAAGCCACGGGAGTGCCTTGAATACGTCCTGGTGCACGAAATGGCCCATGTCCTGGAACCGACCCACAACGCCCGTTTTATGACGCTGCTGGAGCAATTCATGCCCAAGTGGCAGTTCTATCGGCAGATGCTCAACCGGCTGCCCGTCCGGCATGAACATTGGGGCTATTGACATGAGGCTCAACAACGTCATCACTAGCAGGAGGGGCAACAGACAACCTGACGAGGAGCACTGTGGCACAACACACCAAACTCGATCTACATGAGCAAATCAATTCCGGCTGTCAGAAGTGCCCCCGGCTAGACCGACGCGAAAACACAGAAGACGGCCTGTGCACAATGACGCTATCCGTTCAGGATGGTGCCTTGGTCCGTTGTGTCGGGAAATGGGCACAGCGGAAAATTCATTTCCTGACGCAGTATCTCGGCATCTTCGCTTCAGGCATCAAAGTCGGATGGGAAGGCCACATCCACTATATCGAGCTGTGCAGCGGACCGGGCCGATGCATCGCCCGCGACACGGGCACCGAGATGGACGGATCTCCTCTTGCCGTACTCGGCCACCAAACGTTCCCGTACCTGGAGACCGCCACCTTTCTCGATTACAACCCCGCGGTCGTCCAGTCCCTCAACGCCCGTATCGCAGCCCTTGGTTGCGCCGAGAAGGCCCGTGCCGTGGAAGCTGACTTCAATGACACAGCCGGCCTCAAAGCCGTCCTGACCAGCCGGGCCGCAAGGGGGCTCGCCCTCGTGTTTATCGATCCGACCGATTGCAGCTTGCCGTTCGCGTCTGTTGCGTCCATTGCTGCGGCCCTTCAGAAGGCAGATTTCATCATCAACGTGGCGACCCGCACCGACGCCAACCGGAACCTGAAACCGGCGATTCTCAACGGTGACAGCAAAGCCCGGGCAAAATACATCCGTTTTCTCGGTGGTGACGCCTTCTTCAACGACTCAGCAGTTATCCGCTTGGCCGAACAAGGTCAGGATACCGCCCTCCGCAACCATTTCCGGGAAGCCTACAGGGATGCTTTGAGGGGGATCGGTTATGGCTATTTTGCGCAGGAATCAATCCTGAACTACTACGACCTTTTATTTGCCAGTCGCCACCCGACCGGCTTGAAATTTTGGAAAAAAGCCCAACAGATCACCCCGGACAACGAAAGGACTTTCGATTTTTTTACGGACGGTACTGCAGGGTAAAGTTCTAGCGGGTCTGCACTAAAGTTCATAAACTGGGCGCATGAAAATCGTAACGGTTCAGATTGCCCGGCCACCGACAGGCACCCAGGAGTGGGCGGCGAGCAACGTCAACATCCAGAACGGCTGCGAGCACGACTGCCGCTACTGCTACGCCAAGACCATGGCCATCCGCTTCAAACGGGCCACGGCCGCGTCCTGGGGACAGCCCCGCTTCCGCCAGCACGACCTCGACCGGAGCTTTACCAAACGCGCCGGCCGGATCATGTTCCCGACCGCCCACGACATTACCGCCCGCAACCTCGACGAATGCCTGCTGGTCATGACCCGGATGCTGGCGGCCGGCAACGACCTGCTCATCGTATCGAAGCCCTGGCTGGCCTGCGTCACCCGGCTCTGCGCGGAACTCGACCCGTACCGGTCACAGATTGTGTTCCGGTTCTCCATCGGTTCAACGGACGAAGCGGCACTGTCCTACTGGGAGCCCGACGCGCCGTCGTTCGCCGAACGCCTTGCGTGCCTCAAGACGGCCCACCTCCGGGACTTTCAGACGAGCGTGTCGGGTGAACCTATGCTGGACGGCAACCCGGATGCCATGATTGCCGCCGTCAGGACATACGTCACGGATTCCATCTGGCTCGGCAAGATCAACCGCCTACGGCAGATCCTGCCCCTGAACTGCCCCCGCGATTCCGAGGCTGTTCGCCGCGGCGAGGCCCTGGTCGCGCTCCAGTCCGACAAGGACATTCGCGCCCTACACGCTCGCTACCGCCGTGACCCCCTCATCAAATGGAAGGACAGTATCAAAGCCGTCATCGGCCTCGGACGCCCCGCCTCCGCCGGCCTCGACCTGTGAAATGATGGAGCATGAGAAAGGGGGAATCATGCCCGCGCTACTTGTTACCCCCCCCCCGTCCGTACGCACGGACTTGCGGATGCACGCGAGGGTTCTGCAATCTATTTTTCCAGGCCGAGCACCTTTTTTGCGGTGTTGAGGTATACGTTCTGTAAAACTTCAGGCTTGTAATTGCTCGCCTCCCAGTCTCCAAACAGTGTGGCATAAGGGAAGAAGGGGTAGTCGGAGCCGAACATTATCTTATTCTTGATAC
>CAIQIC010000423.1 GCA_903871765.1 uncultured Lentisphaerota bacterium | reverse complement strand
CGTCCTCGAGTCCAGCGGCTACTCGGTGGTGGCGCGGGACCGGCTGTTGCACCTGGTGGCGCTGCCCGAGCGCGTCATTCCCGCCGCGCCGGTGGTGGGCGGCCGGGAGGCGGTGGACGCACTGGGGGTCGTGACCAAGGTCATCCCGGTGCAGAGCGTCAGCGCGCTGGAACTGAAGAAAATCCTGGAGCCAATGGTGCGCGGCGGCAAGGCCGGCGCGCTGGCGGCGCTGGAACAGACCAATTACCTGCTGATTACGGACACGCGGGAGAATGTGGATCGCCTCGAGCAAATCATCCGCCAACTGGATAAACCCGGCGCGGTCCGGTCGGTCGAGACCGTCCGGCTGGAGCATGCGTCCGCCGAGGAGGTCGCCAGCCAGCTCAATGCGGCGTTGCGCGGCACCGAGAGCAGCGCCAGCCGCCTCAGCCGGCAGGTGCAGCAACTGGCCGGCGCCCCCGGTCAACTGCCGACGGACGCCGTGGTGGTGCCGGCGCCGCAGTCCAATACGCTGCTGATCTCCGCCCGGCAAACCCAGTTGGGCGAAATCACGCGGCTGATCAAACTGCTGGACGTCGAGCCGCCCTCGGGCGCGGGCCGGCTGAATGCGATTTTCCTCAAATACCTGTCCGCGGCCGACGCCGCCAAGAGCCTGACCGCCCTGCTGGCCAAGACCGTGGACAAGGACCAGCGGCAGCGCATCGCCATCGAGCCCAGCGTGGCCAACAACGCCCTGATGGTGGACGCCACGCCCGCGGACTTCGAGCTGGTGCATGCGCTGGTGACCAAGCTCGATACCATCCCGCAGCAGGTGCTGGTCGAGATCCTGATCGCCGAAGTCAGCCTCGACAAGAGCCTGGACCTGGGCGTGGAGTGGAACCTCATTGACAGCCCGGCGGATGGCCGCAACACCGCCATCGGGCACAGCGACCCGGGCGGCGCCAACACGGCCATCAACGCGGTGACGACGGGCACCTATCCCCAGGGCCTGGCGGTGGGGATTGCGCGGGGCACCATGCTGGTCGGGACCAACTTCGTGCCGCGCATCCCCGTGCTCCTGCGCGCGCTGGCCGTGGACAAGGATGTCAAGATTCTCTCCAATGTGCCGCTGTGGGCGCAGAACAACGCCGAGGCCACCGTCAGCGTTGTGAACAACATCCCGGTGCTCAAATCCACCATCCAGGGCGGCGCGGGCACGGCGCGGGACATCATCCAGAATATTGACCGCATGGACGTGGGCATCAAGCTCAAGTTGACACCGCAGGTCAATCCGAACAACGAAGTGATGATGAAGCTCAATCCCAGCATTGAGGCGATCATTGATCCGGGGACGGTGGGCCAGTACACGCCCACCATCGCCCACCGCGAGGTCAATACGACGGTCACCGTGCCGGACCAGATGACGATCGTGATCAGCGGGCTGCTGCGGCATGACCGGACCAAGACCGTGAATAAAATCCCCCTGCTGGGCGATATCCCCGTGCTCGGCTTCCTGTTCCGCTCGACGAGCGACAAGACCGAGCGCACCAATCTGCTGATCTTTGTCACGCCCCATATCGTCACCGACATGCGTCAGGCGGAAAAGCTGAAGCGGGCTTTGGAGAGCCGGGCCGACACCGTCGCCGCGAGCAATTCCATTCTGCGGGCCACCAACAAGTAGGGCGTCATGCTCCTGGGCGAAATCCTCGTGCGGCAGGGCCGGATCACCGCCACGCAGCTTGAGGCGGCGCTGGACGCGCAACGCACGGAGCAGCCGCGCCTGCGGCTGGGCCAGATGCTGCTCAACCGCGGACTGCTGTCGGAAGCCGACCTGTTGGCGGCGCTCGGCGAACAATCCGGGTTCCCTGTCCTTCGCCAGGTGGGCGCGGAGCTGCTGGATCCCGAATTGGTCCGCCACCTGCCGGTCGAATGGACGCGCACCCATCTGGCACTGCCGGTCCGCTGGCAGGGGGCGGTCGGCATGCTGACGTGCGACCCCGCCGGCCTCACGGTGCGCGACGATCTGGCGCTGCTGCTCGGCTGCGAACTGCAATCCATCCTCGCTCCGCGCGAGGAAATCCTCCGCGCCATCGAGCGCTGTTACTTCAGCAAGCGCGACACCGCCCAGGAGCTGCTGCGCGACATGGCGGAGGAGGCGGCGCCCGTGGCCCCGCCCGCCAGCCGCCGCGACGACCTACTGCACGTCGCCGAGCAGGCGCCGGTGACGCAACTGGTCAACCTGATCCTGATCGAGGCGCTCAAGGCCCGCGCCTCGGACATCCACATCGAGCCGTTCGAGCAGCGTCTGGTGGTGCGCTAC
This sequence comes from uncultured Lentisphaerota bacterium, assembly GCA_903871765.1. Taxonomy (GTDB): domain Bacteria; phylum Verrucomicrobiota; class Kiritimatiellia; order CAIQIC01; family CAIQIC01; genus CAIQIC01. The sequence goes on along the minus strand of CAIQIC010000423.1, from coordinate 2,506 downwards.
CGCATTGACGGATTGCTGTACGCGCAGGCCTCGCCGCCCAAGCACCTCGAAGCCGCGCTGGTGTCGCGCCTCAAGGTCATGGCGCGCCTGGATATCGCCGAAAAGCGTCTGCCGCAGGACGGCTCCGCGCGTGTCCGCGTCGGCGAGCGCGAGACCGACATCCGCGTCTCCACCATCCCGGTGGCCGAAGGCGAGCGCGTGGTGCTGCGCCTGCTGAACCGCGAGACGGCCTTGCGGCCGCTGACCGAACTCGGCATGGCCGGCGGCGTGCTCGAACGCTTCCGCCGCCTCCTCCAGGAACCCCACGGCGTGGTGCTGGTCACCGGCCCCACCGGCAGCGGCAAGACCACCACGCTCTACGCCGCGCTCCGCGAGCTGGACACCCAGCATCGCAACGTGATGACCATCGAGGACCCGATCGAATACCAGTTGCCGGCCATCGGCCAGATGCAGGTGAAGCCCAAGATCGGCCTGACCTTTGCCGAGGGGCTGCGCCACATCCTGCGCCAGGACCCCGACGTCATGCTGGTCGGCGAGATCCGCGACCTGGAAACAGCGGAAATCCTCGTCCGCTCCTCGCTCACCGGCCACCTGTGCTTCAGCACGCTGCATACCAACGATGCCCTGGGCGCGGTGGTCCGGCTCACGGACATGGGCATCGAGCCCTACCTGCTGGCGTCCTCCATTCTCGGCGTCCTGGCCCAGCGGCTTGTGCGCTGCCTGTGCGCGGAATGCCGCGAGCCGGCGCAACTCACCGCGGAGGAACGTGCGCTGCTCGGCCCCTGGGCGACCCGGCTCGCGGACGGCTGCTGGCGGACCCGCGGCTGCCCGCGCTGCCTCGAAGGCTACCGCGGCCGCACCGGCATTTACGAGTTGATGACCGCCGACGCCGGCCTGCTCGAAGCCATCCGCACGCGGGCCGATCTGGCCCGCCTGCGCGCTCTGGCCCGGGCCGGCGGCCTGCGCAGCCTCTGGGAGGACGGACTCGACAAGGTGCGCCAGGGCGTCACCAGCCTCCCCGAGCTGTTGCGCGCCGTCGGCCACCCCGATCCCGCGCCGTGAAGCGCAGGACGGAAGAGGGTTCAGGGTTCGGGGTTCAGGGAAGAAATACGACATCAATGGAATAGGGTGTAAATGAATCGCACGCCAGTTAAGTACCTGTCAGCATCCGTTGGTTGTCAGCCTGGGCGCGGCTGCGGTGGGATGGCGCGCACGATGACGGCCATGCGCTTCGTTTACCTGCCCCCTGAACCCCGAACCCTGAATCCTGATCTGGAAAACTCATAACCAGTGACCCGTGACGGATGCCTACTTACGCCTACAGAGGCTTTGACAGCGCCGGCCAAACCGCGCAGGGCCTGATCGAAGCGCTCGACCTCAAGGAGGCCCGCGAGAAGCTCCAGGCCCGCGGCGTGCTCGCGGAAAAAATAGCCGCCGCCGGCGAGGCGTCCGCCGGCCGCCGCCGGCGCCGGGGCTTCGACCTCGACCAGCGCGCCATGTGTTATCGCGAATTGGCCGCGCTGCTCGCCGCCGGCCTGCCGCTGGCGTCGGCCCTGGAGGTGCTGATCCAATCCCCCGAGCTGGGGACCAACCGTGCGCTGCTCGCCGGCGTGCGCGACCGGCTGCGCGAAGGTTCCACGCTCGCCCGCGCTCTGCGCGCGGCCAGCCCGGAGGTCAGCGCGTTCGAGGAGGCCGGGATCGAGGTGGGCGAGCGGGTGGGGACGCTGGACCTAGTCCTGGCGCGGCTCGCGGCGTTCATGGAGGAGCAGGCGAAGTTGCGCGATCGCGTCCAGACCGCCTTGATCTATCCGGCCTTCGTGCTCGCGCTGGCCGTGCTCGTGGCCGTGGCCATGCTGGGTTTTCTGCTGCCCTGGGTGAGCCAGCGTATGCTGGAGGCCGGCGTTCCACTGTCCGGCGTGACGCGTGCCATGCTGGCCGTGCGCCGCTGGATCGTGCCGGCCGGGCTGCTGGTCGCGGCCGCCGGCTGGCTCGGCCGGCAGCGGCTGCGGCGGCGGCTGGGCACGGAGGAGGAATACCGCCGGCGTTTCAACCTGCATCTGTTCCGCCTGCCCCTCGTCGGGCGCGGCTACGCGGCGCTGGTCAACCTGCGCTTCGCCCGCACGCTGGCGCTGCTGCTCAAGGGCGGCGTGCAACTGGTTGAAGGCCTGGCGCTGGCCGGCCGCGCCACCGGCAGCGCCTGGGTGAGCGCGCGCACCGCGGAGGGCGCCGAGCAGGTGCGGCACGGCCGCAGCCTCGCCGAGACGCTGCGCGGCATCGAGCCGCTCAACGCGGCGCTGCCCGCCTGGGTCCAGGCCGGCGAAGCCAGCGGCCACCTCGACGTCCTGCTCGACCACGCTGCCGACCGCTACCAGCAGCAATGGGACCGGCTCATCACCCGCGGCCTGGGGGTGCTCGAGCTGGTGCTGATCCTCGCCGTCGGCCTGTTCGTGCTGCTGATCGCCCTGGCCATCCTCCTGCCGATCCTCACCATGAACCGCGCGCTGAT
>CAIQIC010000422.1 GCA_903871765.1 uncultured Lentisphaerota bacterium | reverse complement strand
GTAGCCGCCTTGGGTCGGCCCGGTGCCACCGGGCACATACCCGGCCTCCCCGCCACCCGCCTGCCCTGCGTCCGTGGCCTGCGGTGCAACCCCGGCCTCGCTGGCGCCCGCCTGCCCTGCGTCCGTGGCCTGCGGTGCAAACCCGGCCTCGCTGGCGCCGCCCGACTGCGAAAGCGCGACGTGGGACGACAGATCAGCCGACGCGCCGGGATCTAGGTTGGTCACACCCAGCGAAGCGCCCGGAGGCGCACCAGACGGCAAACCACTTGTCGCGCCGCCCGCAAGCGATCCGCCGATATCACCGGACAGGCTTCCCCCGGCGGTCGGCGCTTGGAGAAGGCCGCTTCCCGCATCCACTGGCGCGGCCGATCCGCTCAAGGCGCTGGTGATATCGCCCGATATGGACGGCGGCGGCGGCGCGGCGATGCCACCCACCCCAAACTCGGTAGGAGGCGCGAAAATATCCCCGCCACCGCCGAGGCCAGACGGCGCTGCAATTGATCCAGCCGAAGGCCCCGGACCACCAGCAACGGAAGCGTTACCGACGCCGCTGATCGCACCGGCAAGCGCGCCACTGCCCGCCCCCGTCAACGCCCCCATCCCCGGATCACCACCGGTCGCGCCAGCCCCCAGCGCGCCTCCGGCTGCCCCGCCCAGAACGTCACCTGCAAATGATCCAATGCCAGCGGCCTCGCCCAGCAATCCACCCCCAGAGATGAAGCCACCCGTGATGCCACCCAACAAAGCGCCCTGCCCCGGATCGGTCCCCGTGATGCCACCCAACAAAGCGCCGCCGCCAGCGCCGATAACCGCTTGTTCCCCAATCGTCCCGACAATCCCGGCGGTCTCAGCGCCCAGACCAGCAGCCGCGAACCCGCCAAGTTCGGTGCCCAAAGCCCCGATAGCGGCAGCATCAATTCCAACGAAAGCCGCCGCGCCTACCGCTGCTTCCGCAAGAGCGGCCCCGATAGCCGCCAATCCAGCACCGATTCCCATGTCACGCAGCCTTCAGTTCGAGCTTATACATCTGACCATACTCTTGAGCGCCCTGGCGGCGATAAACCGCGCCCATCCTTGGGCCGTCCCCGACAACCCCCGCCCGCATGAATACCTCGCCCACGCCGCGCGCGGCCAGCGCCGCAGCCGAAGCGCGCTGCAATTTCATCCCAAGGCCAGGAAAGTCCGACGACCCGAAGAACGTCAAATGCTGCGACGACAGCACGGATGGGTCCTCCATCGACGGCCCGATCACCGTCATCAGATACCCGAACATCCGACCATTGGAGCGCGCCGTCATGATCTGCATGTGCCCCGATTGATCCAGAGCGCGCCACAACGGAAAGTTCAATCGACGGTAGTAGTCTGGCGCCTGTCCGATCTGGACCGAATGCTCACGGAAAAGGTGATCCCCGTCTGCCAGGAACTTGTCCACGCTTTCAACCTGGAACGTCACCCCATCCGGCGGCGTGCTTTTCTGAGACGAGATCGCCGCCAGCGTACGATGCTTCGCGACGGCAACCAGCTTATCCAGTTGCGGCTTGTGCGCCATCAAATGGCGCAT
>CAIQIC010000421.1 GCA_903871765.1 uncultured Lentisphaerota bacterium | reverse complement strand
TCCTTCCCCGTCTTCAGCGCGCAAACGGGTCCAGCATGCACCGCCTCTGCCTCGGAAAGTTTCAACCGCCGGCACCCACTCAACCCGGCCAGGGGCGCCTCACTACGCCAGGATGGCCGCCAGCGCAGCCTGCAGGGTGTCCATCTGCGCGTCGGTGCCGATGGAGATCCGCAGGTAGGCGCCGGTGAGTTCGCCAGGGAAATGGCGCACCAGGATGTTGCGCCGGCGCAGCGCGTCATAAACCTCGCGAGCGGGCCATCGCGGCGGTTGGACCCAGAGGAAGTTGGCCGCCGACGGACAGACCGTGAAGCCCAGCTCCGCGAGCCGGGGCGCCAGCCGGCCGCGCGTGACCTGGATGCGCTCCGCATTCCGGCGCATGTGTTCCGGATCCTCGATGGCAGCCTGGCCAATGGCCTGCGTCAGCCGGTCGAGATTGTAGGAATCCTTGATCTTGAACAAGGCCTCGATCAGCGACTCCGGGCCAATCGCGTAGCCGAGCCGGAGGCCGGCGAGCGAATAGGACTTGGACAGCGTCCGGCAGCTCAGCACGTTGGGCCGGCTGAGCGCCAGGTCCGCGCAATCGTAGTCCGCAAAATCCACATAGGCCTCGTCCAGCACCACCACGCCGGGGAACTTTTCGCAGAAGGCGCGCACGGTGTCGCGCGGATACTGGCGGCCGGTCGGGGCATTGGGATTGGCAAGGAAGAACAGGTCCGCGGCATATCCGTCCGGCAAGCGCCAGGAGAAATCCGGATTCAACCGCGCCAAACGCACGGCAACGCCCTGGATGGCCGCCAGCACCGGATAGAGCGAGTAACTGGGCTCGAAGCAGCCGATCACCCCGTCTGCCTCGACGAACGCGCGCGTGCACAGCGCCAGCACCTCGTCGGAGCCGTTGCCGGCGAACACCTGCGCGACGCGGCAGTCGTGGCGACGCGCGAGCGCGGCGCGCAACTCAACCGACAGCGGATCGGGATAGCGCCGCAAGTCCTCCGGCGCCAGCCGACGCATTGCCTCTGCCACGGCAGGCGATGACGGATAGGGATTCTCGTTCGTATTGAGCTTGATCACTCCGGCAACTGTCGGCTGCTCGCCGGGGGTATACGCGGTCAACGCGCGCACCGCTTGACGGATCAAGGCTTCGTGTTTCAATTTTTCCCTTATCTGTGTAATCTTGTAATCTGTGCCACTATCCTAAAAATCGCCGCATTTTGGCATAGATTATTTCGCAAGTGGTTCGTTTGGTTGCGACAATGCCGGTTTGTGGAAGAAATCAGGAGGTTTTATCCACAGATTTTTGGGATTTACACAGATTTCATGTCGGCGGAAATCTTTCTAAGTTCTGAAAATCTGTGTCAATCGGTGAAAATCTGTGGATAAGGTTTTAGCTTCTCCGTTTTCATCCTGTGCGTCGCGTGAGCCCGGACCTACTTCCCCTGCTCGAAGCGCACGCGGGCCGACCGGGCATGGGCGTCGAGTTGCTCCACGCGGCCAAAGGCTTCGATGGTCGGCAGCATCTCCATCAAATCCGCCCGGGTCAACGCGATGACGCTCGTGCGCCGGCGGAAGGATTCCACCGTCAGGCCAGAGAACACGGCGGCCATGCCGCCGGTGGGCAGCACATGGCTGGGGCCGGCCACAAAATCGCCGGCGCATTCGGGCGTCCACGGACCGATGAAGATCGCGCCGGCGGAGCGCGCCTTGCGCGCCCAGGTGCGTGGCTCACGGACCATGAGTTCCAAGTGCTCCGGGGCAAACCGGTTGCACAGCTCCATGCCGGCATCGAGATGGTCCACCACCACCAGCAGCAGGCCATGTTCCATCACGCGCCCGACCGCCGTCCGGCGCGACAGCGTGGCCGCCTGCCGGACCAACTCGGCCTGCACGGCGCGAGCCAGCCCCGCGGAGGTGGTGACCAGCAAGGCCTTTTCCAAACCAGTGCCGTGCTCGGCCTGGGACAGCAGATCGGCGGCAACGCAAGCGGCCGAGGCGGTTTCGTCCGCCAGAATGGCGATTTCGCTCGGCCCGGCCACGAGGTCCAGATCCACGTGTCCATAAACCAGCCGCTTGGCGGCGGTCACGTACGGTCCGCCGGGGCCGATGATTTTCTGCACCCGGCGGATGGTGGGCGTGCCGAACGCCAGTGCGCCAATGGCCTGGATACCGCCCACCTTGTAGATCTCCGTCGCGCCCGCCAGATCGAGGGCATAGAGCAGGAAAGGGTTGACCACGCCATCCCGGCCGGACGGGGTGCAGGTCACCACCTCGCGGACGTCCGCCACGCGCGCCAGCGTGACGGTCATGAACGCCGTGGACACCAGCGGCGCGGCGCCGCCGGGGATGTAGATGCCGACGCGGACGAGGGGCGAAAACTGCTCGCCGAGCACGCCGCCCTTGGGGCTGGCCAGGCTCCAGTCCCTGCGCAGGCCGGCCTTGCTGAATTTTATGATGCGCTGGTAGGACTCCGTGGCCGCCCGCTTGAAGTCCAGATCCACGGCCTCGTAGGCGG